>DATHWA010000053.1:0-2586 GCA_035461025.1 Gillisia sp.
CCAAACCGATACCTCATCTGTGGAACTACCAATCCAATTTGAACCAGTTCATATTTCTCCGAAAGAGCTTAGACTGGAGCATCAGTTGTTTTACAGTTCTGCCCCGGCGTTCACTCATAATGTTAGAGCCACAGAAAACCCCGAGAAAGTATTCCATGTGGAGGTGGACGGAAATCAGGTGGTAAGAGCTGGGTATCGCCTGAGAATGCGGCTAACTAAAGCGGCAATGATCTACAATAAATTCCTTCCCGCAAATACCCCTGTCTTTGGATTCATAAGTTTTAAGCCTAACCGTGCCCTCATTGAAATCCAGAATATTGATCACCATCCCGTAAGATTAAAGGCGTATGACCTGCAGGATGGTAGCGAAGGGATCTATGTGGAGAATAGTATTAGGGCAGATGCAAGCAGGGAAGTGCTGGAAGATATCATCCAGGATATCGATATCCCGGGAGTGCCACAGGTAAGCGGAGTGAAGCAGGTCTTTCAGCGAAATAACAGGAATGTAAAAGTTACCGTCACAAATAATTATAAACTCATTTTAAAAGCCGCACAAGGCAACTAAGAATTATGAAAAAGCTATCTATTTTAACCGTTTTTATTTTTATCATCGGCTGGTCTGATGTGGCAGCCCAGGGAATAAATTTTGCTTCAGATGTTTTGGATACCATTTACGCCAATGATCAAAAGAATGTAGCCCTCTTTTTTCCGGCGCCTATACGCCAGGGAATTACTGGTTCAGAAAATTTCGTATTTACCTATAACAGGGAGAAAGAGCAACATCTGGGATTGCTTCAGGGGATGCCGGGAAAGGAAAGTAATTTGCTTGTAATCAGTACTACCGGAGCGGTTTTTTCGTATATTGTAAAGTATTCTGAAGAGCTGGAAAAGCTGAACTATTTTATCAATCCGTCAGGAAGTATAGGCAATGAAAGTCCGAATTTTAAAGCAGTAGCAGAAGATGAGTTTATTCCCGGTTCTAAGCCTGAAGAAAAACTCGCAGATAAAGATCTTAATTACCAAAATTTCAGCACCTATTTTCTAAGAAGCAAACAGCGGCTTGGAAGGATCAAAAAGAAGAAGGAAGGCATACAGTTACAGGTTGAAAATATTGTATTTCTCGGGGAGGAGTTGTACTTCGTGCTTACACTAGATAACTACTCTCCCATAGATTACGAACCTGCGTTTCTAGACATATTTGTAGAAACCCGGCAAAAAGGAAAAAAGAAATCCATACAAAAATTAGTTCAGGAGCCGGTATTCACTTTTAAGATGCCGGAGAAAGTTCAGAAAAATCAGAGTACAAGATTTGTTTACGTCCTCCCAAAATTTTCCATTGCTGAAGATAAGGTGGTGGTAATAGACCTGAAGGAACTGAACGGCGAGCGGGATATAAAGTTGAAAGTGAAAAAGAAGTATATAAACAATCCAAATTGAAATGATTATGAAAAAGATAATGATGATTTTGGTTCTCGTGCTGAGTATGGCATGTGCAGAGGCTCAAATGTCCCATACAGAAACCGCTCAAGCCGTGGTAGAAAGTTTTTACACGAAGGATCTTCCCACCCTGGAAAAGCACACCACTAAGGAGAGCTTTGATTCTTTTATGTACATTCAGAATGCATTTCCTGCCGAGGAAAGTAAGAATTCAAATTTCAAGGTTTTGCGAGAAACCGAAAATGGGAATATCGCCTGGGTTAAATTCACTACAGTCTATGAAGAGCAGCCTGAAACTTTTAAGCTAATAAAGAAAAATGGCACCTGGAAAGTAACAGAAATTGGGATAGGGGAGAAGGGGCCATTTTAATTTCTTTTTGCTAAACCTTTATTAACACCTTTTGGTAGTCAGCGTGCGGCACAAGATCACTACCCCTTCTAAAAATATAATCTGGTTGATTAATATGCATTTCGTAAACACAGGCAGGAAAACTGAGCCTGCAGAAAGCCCGAGATAATTTTAATACCTTCAGAAAAATTAAGAATTTCCATTGGGGGATCATTTAAATTTCTTCAGAAGAATCAAAGAGACCATTTGCTAATTACGAACTGGTGGAGATGAGAAATTTTCGAAAAATTACTATATGGTTCCCTATTTACTTTTAAATTTCTTGTGTAACCTTTGTTACAGATAGTGCTATATAGGCCGTGTATATTTGACTCTTGAACTATAAGAACTATATAGCATTTTTACTGGTTGCAATTATTTTCATCAAATTTGTGGCCGTTGATTCCAAACTTTTGGGAACTATTTTTAATTCTGATGAAATAGCATTTGTAAACAAATCCTGTAAATTTGATTATTATAAAATTCTACCAGTTCAGGAAAGTTATAGCGAGAGTTCATTTGCTTTAACCATCAGTTATCACTCCTTTTGTAATTCGTCGTTCAATTTTGAGATCGCGGAATGGACTGATGAAGTTGCAGAATTGAATTTTATAAATTATGGCTCCCCAATTATAGCTTTAAGGACATCTTACAACTCCAAGATCTCGCCTCCTCCACAGGTTTAAATCCTGTCCTATCTTTTTGGTGTGTTTATTTTTCAAAGTATTTCGTAGGAATTATTTTCAGATATTCCTGTCATA
>DATHWA010000054.1:0-4608 GCA_035461025.1 Gillisia sp.
AGGTTGTAGGTTGTAGGTTGTTGTGAATTGGTGGCGAGATTAAATTTCTTTTTCTCGAGGTTAATTTTATCTAACCACCGGGTTTGACGGTGTCAGGCACGCAGGGCACGGGTAAAATGTGGAGAGAGGAATGAGGAAAGAGGAAAGTCAGCACGTAAAATTGGTAGTTACTTCCCTGGTTCCCACCTTCCTTCAATACGTTAGGCGTAGAAATAGACATCATACAACATACAGGTCCAGACTCCAGACTCTAGATTCCAGACTCTTTTTCCAACTCAATTCTCAATACTAATATCTCAATACTAAATCCTATCTTTATACAGCAACAACCCCTGAAATGGAAGATACAGGTTTTGATTTCTGGATGTTTATTGCCGGGCTGGGGATCTTCCTTTTTGGGATGCGCCACCTGGAGGATAGCATTAAGGCAGTGGCAGGGAAGTCTTTTAAAAATTTGCTGCAGCGGTTTACCAAACGCAGCTGGAAAGGCATCCTTACCGGTACCGCCGTTACTGCAATTCTTCAAAGCAGTACCATGGTCACGCTGCTGGCACTGGCGTTTCTGGGTGGGGGTATGATAGGGCTTAGGAACGCCGTGAGTATTGTGCTGGGTGCCAACCTGGGCACAACGTTTACCGCCTGGATCGTGGCGACCTTCGGGTTTAAGATGGATATTGCCGATTTCTCTTTTCCGTTTCTTGCAGTGGGAATACTTAGCTATCTTTTTCTGGATTCCCGGCCATTTCTTCGGAATATGGGAGGTCTCCTCGTGGGATTTGGATTGCTGTTCCTGGGGCTGGATTATATGAAAGTTTCCATAGAGAATGTAGCCGAACAAATTGATCTCACAACATTCTCGCATTACGGGCTCTGGGCATTTGTTTTGCTGGGGGTGATCATCACGGCACTTATCCAGTCCAGCTCTGCGATGATCGTGATCATTTTAAGTGCCCTTAATGCCAATCTAATTGATATTTACCAAAGTGTGGCCATGGTGATTGGGGCCAATATTGGTACCACCACCACGCTCATTTTTATCTCCATTGGCGGCACGGCAGATACCAAACGACTAATGTTGGCTCACGTGATCTTTAACCTGGTCACAGGGACAATTATGTTCTTCTTTATAAGGCCCCTCGTATATGTTACTTACTTTATTTTTGGAGTGGAAGATCCATTAATGGAGCTTGTGTTGCTTAATACGCTGCTCAATGCCGTAGGGATCCTTATGTTCTATCCTTTTTTGGGTCTCTTTGTAAAGTTTCTCAAGAAAAGGTTTGTGAGTGCTGCACCGGCAGGGGAGACGCTCTACATTAAAAACGTATCGCCCAAAATTACAGATGTTGCCCTGCAGGCCCTGGATAAGGAAATAGCCGAAGTTTACCGCTACACAAGTGAATACATCCGGCAGAACTTCGGAATTAGTGACCACGATAATAACCGGGAGTCCCGGTGGAAAATGATCTTTGCCAGTGCCAGCGGACTTTTGAAAAAATACGAAAAAATAAAACGGATTGAAGACGAGCTTACCACTTATTACGCCCAGCTCCATACGGAAAACCTCACCCCACAGGAAGCAGAGCAGCTTACTGCAATTATGATGGGGTTAAGGTCGCTTATCTATGGTGCGAAGGACATCAAGGATGTTACCCACAATATCCTGTTTATGAAAGAGGCAGATGATCCTCTTGCTACCAGGATCCTGGATAAACTTAGGGAGGTCATTGATGTGAGGCTTGATGAGATTCAGCAAGTCCTTGATACTGAAACGATACAGTATCAATCCCCAAACTGGCTTCAGGAAAATGAAAAAGTCTATAACGAATTAATTGACGATTTATACAAACATATAAAAGGTCATAGCCGTAAAGGTGTTCCTGTGAGTACTATTACAAATGTGATCAAACAGGGCATCTCGTCCCTGGATAATTTATGCAGTGCGATCATCTACTGGAAATTCAGAAAAGTTACCACTTTGGATCTGGGCACAATGCAGGTTTTAGAGGAAAAGGTATAGATAATTGCTGAAGGTTTCACAGTTTAATTTTAGCGCGGTTAATCAACAAGGGAAAGAGATGAAAAATTCCCCGATATAAAAATGGAGGATTATAAAAATTTTGCTAATTTTGCCCCCTCCTTAAGCTCGAGTGGCGGAATTGGTAGACGCGCTGGATTCAAAATCCAGTATTTTCGGATGTGCGGGTTCGATTCCCGCCTCGAGTACTTTAAAAAACCCCTTGTGAAAGCATGGGGTTTTGTTTTTTCTAATTTTAAAATGTTCTTCCTCTTCTATTTTAATAATACAATATGTTTATCGTCTATGCCATTTCAAGTCTAAGTAGAAATTACATTTATGTAGGACTCACAGATAATCTGGACCGTAGATTAAATCAGCATAATACAGGAAAGAATAAGGAAATTAATATAAAAGAGGAAAAATAGAGATGATAAAAAATATGGTTATTTATAAGCTTCAGCAAACACTCGATCTTTCAATTGAAGGTATGTACTAGCATATAGAATTTTTAATTTTTAACTACTTCCGGAGACTGGACAGCTATAGTCTTTCTAATTTTTATTTTCTTTTGGTAATTACCTTAAATTTTGAGAAAATTTCATTGTGAGAGCAGGTATATCTAACTCAGTACAGGAAAAAAAATAACTCCTGAAGAAATACTCCGATTTCGGCTTACAAGGAATTGAATTAAAAGTTTTTTTTAAAAAATTAGGAATTAATGGGAAATAGTTAATCTGAATCTCCTTGGAAAAAACACATTTATAGCAAAGTCAACAATTTTTAATTTTTAATCATCCAATATGTATTTGCGGTGATCAAGTTTCTCCTTTTAGTTTACAATAAATCCTTAACTTTTAATCCATAGACTTCTTCAAAAAGTCTGCTAAAGTATGCGGGGGTTTCAAAGCCGGCAACCCTTGAGATTTCCGAGATCGTTCTGTAATTACCACTTTTAATTGCCTCCAATGCCATCTGTAACCTGATTACCCGTATATACTGGTTTGGCGTAATTCCCATTATATTGTGAGTACGCCTTGACAGTTGCCGTTCGCTCATTGCTAATTCATAACTTAATAAAGTGAGGTTAAGGGCAACTCTTCCGGTATAATCTCTCACCACATTTTCAAATTCAACAAGCCAGGCCTGGTCAGCTGCTGAAAATTCATTTTTTGATCCCTCTGTTACTTCTTCGCCATTGAGTATCTGGTTTTTCTTAGTCCCCACATCAATTTCAAGGCGCAATAAGCGTTTATATTCCTCCAGCTTCTTTCTATAAGTTATATCTTTTGCAATGCCAAATACCACCTGGTCCCTTTCCATTGGCATAGACGTCCAGGATAGCCAAACAATTTCCTTGGATTTAGTAACATATCGGTTTTCGAAGTTCATCAAGGGAATATTCTTTCTAATTATTTTACTCCTGCTTGTCGAAGTAGTTTCTTTATCCAGATAATGAACAAAAGAAATAATAGGCCGCGTATATAATTCCTGAAGGGTATAGCCTAATGTTTTAGAAACCGCCGGATTAACTCTTTTAAAATAACCATCAAAGCTGGCAATACATAATAGGTCAGGTGACTGGTCAAAAAAATAATCTAAGTCAAAGGCATTCCCATCATTCATAAAATAATTCTTGTTATGGTTGATTGTAGACCAAAAATAAGTCTAAAAATAAAATATAGTCTGTTTTGTTAAATAAAAGGGCAGTTCTGTTAATTTTTAAAGTGGGTATTTTGTAATCAAATATTTACAGCAGGAAATTTAAAGTAACAGCTATCTGGATTTCACCTATCTTTTTGTGCTTTACATCTGGAATTTTGCACAAAATAGGTTGTTAAAATATCATTTCCATCCCCAATCAATTCATATGAAGAAAAATTACTTTTTCAAAACGATAATTATCTGTCTCCTGACCATTATTGGTTTCGAATGCCACGCCCTGAATTTTAACGAAATAATCACAATTCCTTGTTCGCCAGTTATTGTAGAAGGCAGTTCAGAGGTTAATACCCTTGGATATGAAGAACCTTTTTACGCCGGAGGTACTGGTACAGAATCAGATCCTTTTCAAATCAGTGATTGGGAACATTTGCACAATGTGCGTGAGAATATTTCATCCTTTTTTATTCTTAATAATAATCTTGACCAGGCATCTCCTGGATATGAAACTTATGCTTCATCCTCGGCAAATGATAATGAGGGATGGTTACCAATTGGAGATAATCTAATCAGATTTTCAGGCAAATTTGACGGTAATTATCATACTATAAAGGGACTTACTATAAACCGGAGTAGTACAGATAATATTGGACTTTTTGGTGTGTCATTTAATTTAGACATAAAAAATGTTGGTTTAATCGACGTTTCCATAACTGGAAGAACAATTGTAGGAGGATTGACAGGTTTTATCAATGGTAAGTCTGCTAAGATTTCAGAAGTTTTTGTAACGGGAACTGTCACAGGAGTGAGCGAAGTGGGAGGGCTAATTGGCCAAAGCGGAGGTATAAGGATTTCAAATTCCTACACTGATGTTGCTGTTGAAGCATCGATCTCTAGTTTTCCCCGTGCTGGAGGTTTTATCGGTTTTTCTA
>DATHWA010000055.1:0-3049 GCA_035461025.1 Gillisia sp.
GATCTTTATGACCGTTCCCATTAAGATCTGTAGCTGCTACAGCGGTCCAGGCTCCGGTTAACTCATCCAGGTTGGTATCCCAGGGGAGTAGGCCCTGTGGCGTAGATATAAAGATCTTGGGTGCCATCCAGTCTCCTGCCAGAACCAAATCTTTCTCTCCGTTCCCATCCATATCTTCCCAAATAGCAGACGTGACCATTCCAATCCCTTTTAATTCAAATGCTTTGGATTCTGTAACATCTTTAAAATTGCCCTGGCCGTCGTTCTCTAAAAGTTGGTGGGTAGGATCTATCCCGTATATTCCAGGCACGCTCCTGCTGCCAATAAAAAGGTCCAGGTCACCGTCCCCATCAAAATCATGTGCGGTTATCACTGCTGCATTTTGCCCGGTGGAAGGAATGGTGGTTCGCGATCTTGTAAACTTTCCGTTGCCTTCATTTAAATAAAGCCTTGGTTGATAAAGGGATCTTTCTGCATTGACATTATTCCCTCCCGATACCACTATTAGGTCCTTTTTTCCATTTTTGGTAACATCTGCAAAAATAGCGTCTGTGTCCTCAAATTCAGCATCTGCATTAAATGGTGCATTTTTAACTTCAATGAATTTTCCCGGAGATTTTTGCAAGTATAGGGTCCCGGCCTGATTCCGGGCACCACCCAAATAAAAATCATCATTACCATCACCATCTACATCTCCCACTGCCATAGCAGGGCCTTCCCGTGAGAGCATTTGATAGATAAGACCTTCATAATCGAAATCCACATAATTATCCTCCCTGTGAGCTATGAAATTATTTTCCTGTTTCCGGAATAGGGGTTTAGTTGCCGATGGAAGGTGGGGAATTACAAAATCTGCGTCATTTTGATCCAACATCACTACCTGGTTTACATTGAGATTATATAACATTTCCCTTTGCCGGTTGGGCCAGATTACCATTAAAGAATCTATCTTTTGAGTTTTCCCCAGTCCAAAAGTAAGCGCATAATCTATGGAAGATTGGAAACCACGGGTAGGTATCAATTCCTGATAAATTATCCGGTCCTTTATATAAAGATTTACCCGGCTTCCAATAGCAAATGTATTTTTTCCCGCACCTTTGAGGTTCACCTTGAGAAAATTATTATTAGACATTTTATTTGAATTATTCCTGTAAACAGATAATTCACTGTTTACATTGCTAACTATGAGATCCAGATCTCCATCCCCGTCAAGGTCTCCATAGGCGGAACCATTGGAGAATCCGGGTAGTGACAAGCCCCAATCTTCAGCAACAGAATTAAATGTAAGATCCCCGTTATTTTTAAAGGCGTAGTTAGAAATTGGTGTGCTTGGCATTTGATTAAGAATAGAATCAAACTCCTTCTTTTTTCCCGTGAGCACCATTTTTTGAAGGATATCATTGGCGAAAAAGTCCATGAAATCCTGGTTTGTAAGATCGTGGTAAATCCCGTTGCTTACAAAAATGTCTTTATACCCATCGTTATTCATATCAAAAATAAGAGCGCCCCAACTCCAGTCTGTTTCAGCAACCCCGCTATAAAAGGCTATTTCAGAAAAACTGTTATTTGTATTATTAAGCTGCAGGGTATTTTGCATATACTGGTGATAGAAATCATTATCCAGTTTACGTTTATAATGGTCATATCGTTCAAAATCACTGGTGTTTTTAAGACGTTCATCATTTTCGGGGAGCATATCTGTAACGAAGATCTCGGGGAAGCCATCGTTATTAATATCGGCCATATCTGCGCCCATTGAAGACAGGCTTAAATGAGAAATATAATCCTTGATATTTTCGTTAAAAGTACCGTCACCCTGATTGATATATAGGTAATCCCTTTCATAAAAATCGTTGGAAACATAAATGTCCGGCAACCCGTCATTATTAACATCGCCTATGGTAACCCCCAATCCAAATCCAATGAGACTACCGTAGATACCTGCTTTCTCGCTTACATCTTCAAAAACTCCATTATTATTTTGTAGAAGTTTATCCCCCCCTCCCTTAAATACTTCCGGGAGGTTCCAGTCCTGGCTTCTCAAATCTCGTTTGTTTACATACCCAAGGCTGGAAACCGGTATAAAACTGTTGTTAAGGATATAAACATCCAGATCCCCATCCCCGTCATAATCAAAAAAAGCAGCGTGCGTGGTGAAGCCATTGTCATCCAGGTTATATTGGGCAGCAGCCTCAGTAAAAGTTAGATCCCCATTATTGATAAACAGTTCATTTCTCCGGTCGTCACCCTCTACATTCCCGGCATTGCTTACATATATATCCAACAGGCCATCGTTATTAATATCTACCATAGTTACCCCGGTGGACCAGGAACGCTTGCCTGCTGTACCGGAGGATTGGGTAATATCCTCAAATTTAAAATCGCCCCGGTTAAGATAGAGTTTATTCTCTCCCATATTTGAAGTGAGATAAACATCAGGTAATCCGTCATTATTAATATCCCCAATTCCTACACCGGCCCCATTGTAGAAATTCCTGTACTTAAAAATATTAAAGTCTTTCTCATTTCTTACCTCATTTACGAATCTGATACCAGTTTCTTCACTGTTCATTAAGGTAAACAAGCGTTCTTCTTGTTCAATTTCCAATTCCGGTTTTTTTTCATCCTTTGCACAAGCCCAAAAAATTGCAAAGAGGGAAATTAAAAGCAGCGTCTTGAATGAAGAATTATATGCTGGAGTAGGGGTGTTCATTATAAATTTGATGATTTATATTTCTTCTGAAAAAAGGACAATTTAAGAGAAATTTATGAAGACTGAAATAAAAAAGGAGACTTAAAAAGCTACAACTTTTTAAGTCTCCTGAATTATAAAAATTATTTATTTCTCTAGTATCCCTCGTTTTGAACAAGGTTAGGATTAGAATTTAAAGCTATGGATGGAATAGGAAAAAGATTTCTAAAGTCTTCTGTTGCCGGTTTAAATTCCCATGCTTCAGTAAATTTCCCAAATCTAATAAGATCTTGTCTTCTCCACATTTCGATGTAAAGTTCCCGTCCTCTTTCATTAAGCATTTCCTGGCCCTGTTCT
>DATHWA010000056.1:0-2629 GCA_035461025.1 Gillisia sp.
CGCTGGACCCTCAAAAAAAACTTTGTTTACAGTACCTCTCCCTTTTGGATGAATTCTTTTGGACCGGCGAAATCCTTCATAAAAAGTCTTTTAAGAAAGATAAAGCGGATATAATTGTAAAAATGGAGAATACGGCTTACCTGTACCGACAGGAAGAGGTAAGGGTATTCAGGTCGGAAAGTATCCATGCAATTTATTATCTGGAATGTTTTGATATGTTTAGAAGTTTGATGGCCGGTACGCTTGACTGGTATCTATCTAAAGACAAAAAACCCGATTGAACTTAAATTTTATCAGGTATCATTAGAAATTATTTAAATAAAGAAGCCAATTTTTTAGTATCCATTTAGGATAGGTTCTTATTCAGACTTAAAAGAATTTCATGTGATAACTGAATTATAATACCCTCTTCAAAAGTAATTTTGAAGGCGGATGATTCTTTGACTTAAATTACCGATTATGCTTAAAAAGAGATGTGTCATATATTCCAAGGATATCCAGCGGATTACCGGCAGGAGTGAGCGCTATGGACAAAAAGTCCTTAACAAAATAAAGATCACCTTAAATAAAAAGCCTGATCAATTTGTTACCGTGGCAGAATTTTCCCTTTTTTCAGGAATACCTGTTGCTCAGGTGGAAATGTATATGGATTGATCGTCTTCCAGCCAGTATTTATAAACCCTTCCTGTCTTGTGTCCTGCTATTTGCTTCCCCTTCAGGAGAAAGGATAATCTCACGGCAAGGTTGTTATCAAGTTTATTGATATCTGCATCCGGTTCAGCCTCCACTATTTTACTGACGATTTCTTTCTTGGAGGCAGTACCCAGTTTATGAAGGGCATAAGCGATTTTGTCATCGAGCCGCATGTCGTTGCTAAATTCCTTTATTGGTGCCAGGCGATCAGCCTGATGGGAAATAAGGGGTTTTCCATTGTTGTTTAAAGCGGGCTGCACGCCTGTTTTCCCAGCTGCACCAAAAGCGGCAATGGCAGTCTTAACCCTTTCCACCTCATCCATTAGTTGGTTGAGTCGTTCGTGCAGCAATGTCAAAATTTGATCTTCAGTGATGGGAGTTTCTTTCATGAAGTAGGTAGGTTCTCAAGGTTATACAATATTAATAATATTAATTAATAAATCCTTTAATCATTAAGTTTTATTTTTACATTTTGTTTAGGATGGGTGATTAATAAGTCTCTATAAAATAAATAAGTGCCTATTAACTCATTTATAAGGGTTTGCCGATGTTTTTTTATTATAAATGATTAAGTTTAAAATAAATTAAGTATTTAATTTAATAATAATTTAATTTTAATATTCTAATTTACCCTCGTCATATTTTTCATTTTTAAAAGAATATTTTATGGAAACATTAGATTTTAAATCAGCCAGCTTTAAGGATTTCGAAAACATTCCAGACTTTGATTTTAAAGCAACAGCCAAATATTTTGGCTCCTATCTGGATTACCTGGAAAATCTTGACTACCTCAATTACAGAATTGAATCCTCCACCGGCTGCAGTCCAGAGCTATTGCTTAAATTACCGGGAGCAGAAGATTTTTCACGGGCATGTAGTTTTGTTTCTAATGATTATCTGGGTTTTACCCAGCATCCTGAAATTAAGATGGCCATTATAGCCTCTATAGCAAAATACGGTGCAGGTTCGGCAGCATCCCCTGCTATAGGCGGACATTTTTCTTACCATGCCCAGTTGGAAAATAAGATAGCCCAGTTCTTTAAAAGGGAAGAAGCTATTCTTTATAATACAGGCTATACCGCAAACAGCGCCACGTTTCAATGCCTTTTGAAAAAAGAAGACCTGGCAATTCTGGATATGGCGGTCCATGCCAGTATCTATGAAGGCTGTCTGCTCACCAATGTAAAATCTTTTCCGCACAACAATATGGAAATGCTGGAGCGGGTCCTCAAAAACACCCAGGGTAAATACCGTACCCGGATGGTCATCGTGGATGGTGTGTATTCTCAGGATGGGGATATTGCCCACCTGAAGGATATATCTTATCTAACTAAAAAGTACAACGCCTACTTGGCAGTGGACGACGCACATGGGATCGGAGTAGTAGGAGGGACGGGAAGAGGAGTGATAGAACTGTTTAATCTTTACAATGATGTGGATATAATCATGGGAACTTTTAGCAAGGCCTTGGGCAATCTTGGGGGCTTTATTGTAGCAGACCCTGACATCATCAGGTATCTGAAATTCCAGTCCAAACAGCATTTGTTCTCCACCACAGCCACTCCTGCTAATATGGGTGTTATTAGAGCCCTAGAGTTGATAGATGAGGAGCCCCAATGGAGGACAAAGCTTTGGAAGAACATTGATTATTTTAAGAAGGGACTTCTGGAAAGGGGCTATAATATCGGTACTACTTACTCTGCGGTGGTGCCTCTGAAAGTGGGAGATATTCCTACCACACTGGAACTTGGCAAAAGGCTTTTGCAGGAAGGTGTTTACGCCAATTCAATCATGTATCCCGCAGTTTCTAAAAAAGATGCCAGAATTAGATTCAATCTCATGGCAACACATGAATTCAGGCATTTTGATAAAGTTTTTGAGGCTTTGGATAAGATTGACAATGAAATTGAATTTACCAAAAGAACAATCAACTGAT
>DATHWA010000057.1:0-9774 GCA_035461025.1 Gillisia sp.
GACAACACAAAAACTCCGTCAGAGATCCTTTTTTGCGCGAAAAGGCGCTCCTCAGGATGACAAGCAATGGTTTGTTTTGTCATTCTGAACGTAGTGAATCCCGATAGCTATCGGGACCTACCGCCGGTGCAGTGGGAAAGAACAGGACCAAATAAAAACAGTTTTACCGGCCAAACTCCAAACACACCCACGCGCTTCTTCTTACACAGATGCTCAAAGCGAAACGACAGCGCTCACTCTACGCCAGAGATCCTTCATCGCGCGAAAAAGCGCTCCTCAGGATAACAAAAAAGGAGTGATTGTGCAGGCAGGAGAGCAAAGTAAAATATCCTACTCCCCCCTCCCAAACCTCTCAATAATCTTGTTTGCAATTGTAGTAGCCAGCTTCTCATGCGACTCGATCGTCCAGCCCGCTACGTGAGGACTAAGAAGAACATTATCCAGAAGCATTAATTCCTGCAGCGCCTCCGGCATCTCTTTTTTATCTGTAAATAACTGCTCGAAAGAGCTTTTTTCATATTCAAGGACATCCAGGCCGGCACCCAGGATTTTTCCTTCAATAAGCCCCCGGACAAGGTCTGCAGTTACCACACTTTTTCCGCGGGCGGTATTGAGGAACCAGAATGGTTTGGAAAAGGAATTGATGAAATCCTCATTGATCATTTTATTCGTCTCAGCAGTCCAGGGAGTATGCAGACTTACCACATCCACTTTTTCCTGAAACTCGGCCAAGGAGACCTGCCGGGCATTGCCGTCCCCCACTCCCTCTTTAATATCGTAACTAAGCACCTCCACTTCGAATCCGCGAAGTTTTTTGGCGAAGGCTTTACCCATATTTCCGTAACCTATAATACCCACAGTTTTTCCGTCCAGCTCTATCCCGCGGTTGGCCTCCCGGTTCCAGTAGCCTTTCCTTACCTCCCTGTCGGCTTTATTGAGTTTATTGAACAGGGATAGTAACATCCCGAGTGCATGTTCTGCCACGGCATTTCGGTTACCTTCAGGAGCTGAAAAGAGGGCTATTCCTTTTTCTTCAGCATAATCCACATCAATACTTTCCAGACCCGCCCCTACTCTCGCGATGAACTTAAGATTTGGAGCAGCATCCATAAATTCCCTGCCAATCTTAAACCTGCTTCTTATCACGATCCCATCATACAAATGCTGATTTTCAAGGATCTGTTCCATGGTCTGGTCATAGGCTTCAATGTTATGATGTCCGGCTTCCTCAAGTTTTTTTAATAATAACGGATGGTTACTGTCTGCGTGAAGTATGATCATTCAGTTTAAATTTTTGGATACGTGGTTCTTGTCTTTTCTGCAACCACATCCCCGGTATGTTTTACAGAAAGTTTTTCAAAGAGCATAATATGCACTTCCTCCCCGTTCTTTGTCATTGGGCAGTGTCGTACACCTTTGGGAACCACAATAATTTCGCCCTGCTTCACTTCTACTGTACGGTCCTCAAACTGAATATAAAGTGTTCCTTTCACCACCTGAAAAAGTTCGTCCTCCTCATCATGCTGATGCCACACAAATTCTCCCTGCACTTTTGCCAGGAGTATCTGCATATCATCTACCAATGCAATTTGGTGCGGATGCCAGTGATCACTAAATTTTTCTAATTTTTGCTGAAGGTTGATAGAATTCAAAGTTGAAGTTTAAAATTTCACATTAATATCTAGAAGCCCAGGATGACTTTTGAAATATAGAAAAACAGAAATATCCCGAAGATATCATTGCTGGTGGTAATAAAGGGCCCTGTGGCAATTGCGGGATCGATACCCCGTTTATCAAGAATAATTGGCACAAAGGTGCCTATAAGAGCCGCAATAATGATCACAGAAAGTAGTGAAAGTGCAATGGTTATACTTACCAGTTGATCCTGACCCACAATAAAACCAAAGATCATTACCAGTAGTCCCAGGGCAACCCCGTTAATAAGACTAAGACCAACCTCCTTTACAAGCCTATTAAATAAACTGCCTCTTAAATTGTCGTTTGCAAGACCCTGTACAATGATCGCGCTGGATTGCACCCCAACGTTTCCGGCCATCGCAGCAATAAGCGGTGTAAAGAAGAAAAGTATGGGAAATTGTTCGAGTGCCTCCTCAAATCCCTTCATAATATAAACACTCCCAAGACCACCAAAAAGTCCAAGAACCAACCACGGAAGCCGGGCACGGGTTAACCTCCAGATGCTGTCATCTGCCTCTACATCTTCCGAAATACCGGCAGCCATCTGGTAATCCTTTTCTGCTTCCTCTTTGATGAAATCTATAATATCATCAATAGTTACACGGCCTACCAGCCGGCCCATTTCATCGACTACAGGAATAGCTTCCAGATCATATTTTTGCATTATCCTGGCTACCTCATCCCCTGGAGTATGTACATTCACATAATCCACTTGCGGAATATAAACATCACGAATGTGAGCGTTACTTTTTGCAGTTAAAAGGTCTTTTAGGGAAAGTCTTCCTTTAAGTTTGTTCTTGTCATCTACAACATAAATAGAATGCACGCGGGTTACATTTTCTGCCTGAGCGCGCATCTCGCTCATACAGCTGGTCACATTCCAGTTCTCATTGACTTTTACAAGCTCTTTAGCCATTAACCCCCCCGCAGAATCCTCTGCATAGCGCAGCAGCTCCACAATATTATCTGCATGCTCTTCATCGATGATCTGGGAAATTACTTCTTGCTGCCTTTCTTCAGAAAGTTCTGAGATAATATCGGCCGCATCATCGGTGTCCATGTTCTCCAGCTCCTCTGCGATCTCTTTTGGGGAAAGGTTGTCCAGGATGCGTTCCCGCATTCCCTCTTCCAGTTCCATAAGAGCTTCTGAAGTCTTATCGCTATCCAGAAGTTTGATGATGTAGGTAGCCTCATCCAGGTCGAGTTCGGTTAGGATCTCGGCAATGTCAGCATGGTGAATATCTTCAAGATGCAAGAGCAACTCCTCATCGTTCTTTTGTTCAATGAGGTATTCTATTTTCTCGATTAATTCATCACTAAGCTGAAATTGCATAGGGCTCAATTTTTAGTGTAAGTTCAATAAACTGTTCTGTGCTAAGTTGTTCCGGACGTTGGCTAAAGATAGCATCTTCACGCAAATTATCCGGTAATTGAAATATTTTTAAGCTATTTCTAAGAGTTTTACGCCTTTGCTGAAAAGCGGTTTTCACTACTCTGAAAAAAAGTTTCTCATTACAGGGAAGCGTGAAATTTTCCTTTCTGCTTAGTCTAATAACACCACTCTCTACTTTTGGTGGTGGATTAAACACCGCAGGGGGAACGGTGAATAAGTAGGTTACTTCGTAAAATGCCTGTGTGAGGACAGACAGGATGCCATAAGTTTTGTTTCCGTGGGGAGCAGCGATTCGCTGTGCTACCTCCTTCTGGAACATGCCTGCAAATTCGGGAATATCCTTCCTATTTTCAAGGGTTTTAAAAACTATTTGTGTAGAAATATTATAAGGAAAATTCCCGATGATCGCATAAGGCCCTTCCGGAAAAATTTTCCGCATATCATACCTAAGGAAATCTTCCTCATGCACCTTCCCCTCCAAAGCAGGATAATTCTCATTAAGATATACCACACTATCTCTGTCAATCTCAATAACGTGCAAATCCAGATCCTTTTTTAAGAGATACTTGGTGAGCACCCCCATCCCCGGACCTATTTCCAGAACATTATTATATCCGCTCCGGGTAAGGGAATCGGCAATTTTTTCGGCAACAGTTTCATCCGTTAAAAAATGCTGACCCAGGTGCTTTTTTGCACGCACTTCTCCATCTTCAGCAGGGGTATGTTGAGGGGAATATTTTCCTTTGCTTTTTTTCATCTAGTGTTTATCTTATTATCCAGGTAAAATCCGGATTTTTTGAAATATTAAAATTCCACCGGCAAAGGTGCTATTCTTTATGCTCACTCACAACCTCAAGTTCTGTTCGAAAAACCACGAACTTCCCTTCAAAGGCTTTACTTCGTGAACGTAGATCCTGTGCATCCTCTTCATAATATTTCTGCAAAATGTCCTTGTTAATACAGGTGTACTGCACTGAATAGGTGATACCACCCATTGGCTCCTCCACCATAACCCTGGACATTAAGGCTTTTGTAAATTTTTTCGTTTGAAGCATCTCCGGGATGTGTTCACTTTTCATCCATTCCACCCACTCATCGTGAATGTCTTCCTGTATGTTTGTTGTTACGTTGTAGATGTACATGTTTGTTGGTTAAAAAAAGACCGCTGCGCTGCTAGAATATAGATGTTAGACCGCTTCGCTGTAAGACTTTCTGTTAATGTGTAAATAGGTTATATGTAATTGTTTTATTCTGGTATTTTGTTTTGAGCTTTTTATATCAAATCATAATTTAAAAAAAAAGACCGCTGCGCTGCTAGAATATAGATGTTAGACCGCTTCGCTGTTAGACTTCCTTCTTATGAGGAATTGGTTGTATGCAATTTTTTGTTCTGTTTTCATTCTGGTTCAATTCATTATTTCCGGGAACTCTTAACTCTTAACTCTTAACTCTTAACTTTCAAATCCTGTCTCTTTATTCTCTTCTCTTTATTCTCTATCCCTGCCCTCTGACCACTTTTTCAACCCCAAACACCAAACAATAAACCCCAAACCTCTAACGACTAAAAACTAACGACTAACGACTCACTTGACAGCATCTCCCCTCAACTGCCTGAAATTCCTTCTGGCCTCCACAAAATAGATACTATCCGGGAAATTGAAAATGATTTCTTCGTAATAGTCCTTCGCTTTTTCAGGGTTATTAAGATGATTATTATATAGTTCTGCCAGGCGCCAGGTGGCATTATCAGCCAGGATATCCTGATAATGGTGCTGCAGGATCTTTAGATAGTTGGCTTCGGCATTGGTCCAGTTCTCTTCTTCTTCATATAGTTCAGCCTGTTTTAGCAGGGCTTCGTCCTCGATCTTTTCGGCAGGGTGTTGCTGTAGGATCTCTCCCAGTAATCTGATTGCTTCTGTATTTTTATTCTGAAAAGCTAAAAGGTCTGCCCGCGCATATTTTTTTAGAGCAGTTTGTGTACTATCCTCAACTGAATTATCCTGAATCAACAGACTTAATTCCATTGCATCATTGGCTATAAGTTGAGTAGAGGACGCTTTTAAAACATCCAGTTGGGTTTTGGCCCATTCGAAATCTCCTTTAAAATAACTTGTGCGCGCTACCTTAAACCTGGCTTCCTGCGCGAGCTCATCATTCTTCACCAGATTTTGTACCTGGGAATAAAAAATGAGGGCCCGGTTGAATTTTTCCTCCATTAAAAGTACATCCCCAAGTGTCATCTTAACCCTGGCCTGCTCAAAATCTGATAGTTCTTTGGCCGATAATTCGTCAAGCACCTTAATCGCTTCTGACGTTTCCTCCATTTGAAATGCGAGAAAATTGGCATAATCCACTTGAAGCGCCAATGTTTCACGACCATAGCCAAACTGCTCAAAAAGTTTTTGAAAATCTTTTTTAATTCCGGAATGATCTCCTTTTTTCGCAGTCGCAATCTTCATATCCAGCAGTAACTGATTTGCCTGTAATAGAATATTTGCTGAAGGTGATTCATCTATAATAAAGGATACGATATCTTTAGCCGTTTCGAGATCACCCTCTGCTTTTGACATCACCGTAAGTTGAATGATCCTTTGAAGATCGTTGTTGTTACGACGATAGATTGCTTTTTCCTGGGCAAAGGCGCGGTTGAATTCTTTTTGTTGAGAGAAAAGCCAGGCCAGCATTTCATTATAAAGCAGGTCCGGATTTTTCTGCAGGCGTTGTAACAACAATTTTCTAAGTGTACTGTTAGCCGGACTTGTTGCATCTTCTGTGATATACCTGTCAAATTCCCTAACTAAATTATAACTAAGTTCCGGTTCCTTTTCCATAAGATCCAGGTACGACGTAAACATTTGATCCAGCTTTCCCTGCTCCCCGTATAACCGGGCAAGCTGCAGGTCAAATTTCATTTCAGGATTTAATTCCATCCCCATTCGGTATGCACGAATTGCATAATCCAGCAGGCTGTACTTTTCAAAAGTACGGGCAACAGAATAGGTATAATTTGGCCGCTCCTTCAGCAATTCTATGGCCTGATCAAAATGTGAGGCTGCTTCTGCTTTTTTCTGCTGAAGGTTAAAATTATGCCCAAGCTCTATGTAAACATTTGGATTGTCAAGGGTGTTTTTTAGGCGATCCTTCAGCAGTGATTCAGCTGAAGAAAAATCTTCCAGTTCCTGGTGCGCAGTAACTAGTCCGTAGAAATAAGTTGAGTTACCGGGATTATCTTTTACGAGTTGCTGATAGGTTTTTAGAGCTTTTTCATACTCTCCCTGGTCCAGGTAATTTTGGCCCAATTGTTCATTCTGGGCAAAAATACTGGAAGATGTGAGTAACCATAGGCTTATATAAACAAAACAGCGCATGATGTAAAGATAACAAAATGCGCTGTCGTTGATATTTAAATCCTGTTAATCTATGATGTCAAATCCCGTGTATTTCACCAATACCTCCGGCACTTTAATCCCTTCAGGAGTCTGGTAATTTTCAAGAATACCGGCAAGTACGCGGGGTAAAGCCAGCGCACTTCCATTAAGAGTGTGCAGCAACTGTTTTTTCCCTTCTTTATCCTTATATCTCAGTTTTAACCTGTTTGCCTGGAAAGTCTCAAAATTGGAAACCGAACTTATTTCCAGCCAACGGTCCTGCGCTGTGGAGAACACTTCGAAATCGTAGGTTAGGGATGAGGTAAACCCAAGGTCCCCGCCGCATAATCTCAGGATCCTATATGGTAGTTTTA
The DNA here is from genome assembly GCA_035461025.1 of Gillisia sp. Taxonomy (GTDB): domain Bacteria; phylum Bacteroidota; class Bacteroidia; order Flavobacteriales; family Flavobacteriaceae; genus Gillisia. The sequence goes on from DATHWA010000057.1 coordinate 6,834, forward strand.
ATTCATCCAAAAGGTCCTTCACGTGTTCTACCATACCCTCCAGGGCTGCCGAGGAATCTTCCGGTTTTTCAAGCCTTACCAGCTCCACCTTATCAAACTGGTGCAGGCGGTTAAGTCCGCGTACGTGAGCCCCGTAGGACCCGGCTTCCCTTCTGAAACAAGGGGTATAACCCGTACAAGTGACAGGTAAATCTGCCTCTGTAAGCATCATATCCCGAAACATATTTGTCATTGGCACTTCTGCCGTAGGGATAAGATAAAGATCGTCCTCTGTTACATGGTACATCTGCCCTTCTTTATCGGGCAATTGTCCTGTCCCAAAACCTGAAGCTTCATTTACCAGCAATGGCAACTGATACTCGTTATAGCCGGCTTCTGCAGCCTTATCGAGAAAATAGGTGATAAGCGCACGTTGCAACCTGGCTCCCTTTCCTTTATAAACAGGGAAACCTGCACCCGTGATCTTGTTGCCCAGTTCAAAATCTATAATGTCATATTTTTTGGCCAGTTCCCAGTGAGGCAGGGAACCTTCCGCCAAAGTTGGAATATCACCGGCTTTAAACACCTCCTCATTATCCTCCTCTGTGGTACCTGCAGGAACAGATTCATGCGGTACATTGGGTATGGTATAAAGAAGTTGATCAAGCTTTAATACTGTATCATTGAGAGTTTCGGAAAGAGATTTGGAAGACTCTTTCAGCTTAGCCGACTTCTCCTTCAAAACCCCGGCTTTCATATGTTCTCCGGTCTTGAATAACAGGCCAATTTCTTTGGAAAGCTGGTTTGACTCAGATAATGTATCATCCAGCTGAGTTTGGGTAGAGCGGCGGATCTCGTCCAGCTGCAGCACTTCATTCAGAATTTCTTCAGCATTAAAATTTCTCTTTTTAAGGGCGCTTACATACGCTTCTTTATTCGCTCGAATATTGCTAACCTGTAACATAAGTCCGGTGTGGTTTTAAATGTGCCACAAATGTAGCAAAAGCCTGTAAAAATATCAGTCTATATTGGAGGGTAAAATCCAGTCGTGGTGCTTAAAATGATGCCATTTCTCTGCCGCCATATCTACTTTTGGATCTGTGAGCTGTTGCTCCGGCCTGCCATTCACCCTTACCCTTGCATCTACAAACACCTGCACTTCCTTACCCCCAGCAGCATATTCCCGCTTAAGGCGCTGTGCGAACTGCCATAGCATATCTGGTTTGGAATTTATTGCCCGCAATTGTTTGGAGCTTAAATATTTACTTTTGTCTACATAGATAGTATCTGTAGTTCCTTTTTCCACTACTTTGAAAGTACTGTTCCCGCCTTTACTGCGCAGCATCATTCTCCAGCTCAAGCGGTGGCCTTCTTCTGTCCACAAAACATTATCCTGAAAAAAATGATGTCTTACCGGTAATCCTATTTGAATGATGAACCAGATGGAAAAGCCTATAATCAATGGCTTCTTATATGAAGGCACCATCACTTCTTCTGCCTCATAATATGGTTTTCGACCCCGCAAGAATATCTTGTTGATACTGCGCGATGGAAAGAAGAAAATCGCCAAAGCCAGTGCCAGATAAGGAAAGATCCCAATGTGGAAAATAAAACTATTGAACAGGTGGAAAAAGATCGCCGCCAGGAATGCCGGGACCCTCGTCTTTCTCCAGAGCAATGCCGGGATGATCAACAGGTCAAATAAGAACCCAAACCAGGCGATGGTATAATGAACCCAGCTTTGCTGTAAAAAATCGCCAACCAGCCAGTAATCTCTTTTAGAATACATAAGCAGCTCCGGAAATGTCGCGTCAAACCAGTCAGGATATATTTTTGCAATGGCAGCGTAGGTGTAAACAATCCACATCTGCAGTACAATTGCAACCCACACCCAGCGGGGCATGGATATGTCCCGGATAGATGGCTTAAGCTTTGAATCAATGGATATATTCCTGTTTGCAGGTAAAAATGCCATGATAATGCACAGCAGCATTAATAAATAGTAGTGATTGTTGTAGGATGACTTTTGCATTAGGTAGACTCCTGCCCACATAATTCCATAAGCAATTATACTAAGCCGGTACTTGTAACCAACCATAACGAGCACCCCAAAAAGGCCCATAAGTCCGTAATAATATAACATCCCGTCTCCCGGCAAAGGCTGTAGGAATTCAAACCCAATAAAATTGAAGGTCTCCTGGGGTTCCATGAGCGTACGACGAATCCACCCGGTTGCAATGGCCCCAAAGGCCTCAATAGCGATAAGAAACCCAAACATAATACGAAACACCACCAGGGCACTATTATCAATTCGGGTAAACAACCACTTATTCAGCATAATTATCTCTTATGTATTGTTCCGAAAAAGCCTCATCCTGTTTCATGGCACGTTTCAAAGCCTCTACCGTTTCAAATTTCTTCTCATCTCTTATACGGGTGAGCATTTCAATTTGCAATTTTTTTCCGTAGAGATCTTTATCCAGCAAGAAAAAATACGTTTCAATAGTAACCTCTGTCCCGCCTACGGTTGGGTTTGTTCCAATATTCATCATTCCGTAATAAGGCACTTCATCAATTATCGCTCTAACTACGTAAACTCCGTTTTTTGGAATAAGTTTATAATCCTCTTCTATTTTAAGGTTAGCCGTGGGATATCCAAAATCCCGACCAAGGCCCTTTCCTTTAACCACGGTACCCGTAAGGGTAAAGGGGTGCTGAAGGTAATTATTTGCACGTTCCACTCTTCCTTCCATCAACGCATTCCTGATCTTTGTAGAACTCACCGCCACATCCTCCACATCCTGCTGACTGATCTCCTCCACCTCAAAACCAAACCTTTCTCCGAATTCTCTCAAAGTGTTAATATCTGCAGTTCGGTTACGACCGAATCTGTGGTCATATCCTATGATCACCTTTTTAGCCTTAAGTCGGTTAACCAGAATATCCCGTACGAATTCCAGGG
>DATHWA010000058.1:0-6007 GCA_035461025.1 Gillisia sp.
AGCTCTACCTGTTGTAGCACTTCCCCTGTCTCAAAATTGGTTTTGCGCAGGGTGGAAGAGCCATATTGACCTGTACTCTCATAAAGGGTGTCCTTATAGAATTCCAATCCTTGAGTATATGCCCTCTGGTCATGAGGGTAGGTATTTATGACCTTATATGTATAAAGAACAGGCGCTGCATCATTATAGATTTTTAGAGGTAGCCTAATAGTATCTGTTTCTCCTTCTGAAAAAACCAGGGTTTGCACCAAGTGATTCCCCAGTTTGAAATTTTCCAGTCTTAGTTGTAATCCCGAAGTCCCATCAGTACTTCCAAAACGTTTATCCTGAAAATAGAAGGAAGCAGAATCAATATTTCGGTTTTTTGAGTTTTTGATGTTGATGTTTACAGTCTCTCCCAATTGAAATTCGTTCTTTTCAGCATCTGTAAAAAGGGAAAAATCGGATATTTTTTTACCTGAATTACTTCCGCAGGAAATCAACAGGAGATTTAAAATAAACAGGTACAGTAAGTTAAGTTTCTTCATTAAAAAAGCGTGTATTTATTGGGGCTAAAATAATTAATTCAAATTAAAAAAGTCTTGCCTAATGCGTCAAAGATTGTATATTTGCATCGGCAAGTCCCACACAACCAGCTCCTGCTGACTCCCCCAGGGCGGGAACGCAGCAAGGGTAAGCGGTCGTAGCGGTGTGATGTGGGTAGCTTGCCATTTTTTGTATCTGAAAGTTACGTAATTGTTGCATCTTTGTAAACTATGAAAACAGATACTTCTTCAAAAGTAGTCCTTATTACAGGCGGATCTTCAGGAATAGGAAAATCCATAGGCGAATACCTTTCCACCAGAAATTTTAAAGTTTACGGTACCAGTAGAAATCCAAAAAGCTCTCAGGAATTTCCATTTTCTCTTGTTGCGCTGGATGTAACCAAAACCGAAACTATAGCACATGCTGTTTCACAGGTTATTGAGAAGGAGGGGAGGATAGATATTCTTATTAATAATGCCGGGATTGGAATTACAGGGCCCATTGAGGAAACCCCGGATGAAGAGATAAAAAAAGCTTTCGACACAAATTATTTTGGTCCTATAAATGTCATTAAGGCCGTTTTACCTCATATGAGAACCCAGGGTGGAGGCTTAATAATCAATATAACGTCTATTGCCGGATATATGGGATTACCATATCGTGGGATTTACTCCGCCACCAAAGGTGCCCTTGAACTTACAACAGAAGCGTTTAGAATGGAATTGAAAGACTTCAATATCAAAATGACCAACGTTGCCCCCGGAGATTTTGCAACGAATATTGCTGCCGGTAGATACCATGCGCCTGTACTGGATAATTCTCCTTATAAATCGGCTTATAAAAATACCCTGGACCTTATGAATAAGCATGTGGATGAAGGAAAAGATCCGGAGCTAATGGCAAAGGCCATCCTGAAGGTTATTGAAACCAAAGATCCCAAAGGGCACTACAGAGTTGGGGAGCCACTTCAAAAATTCTCTATTGCCTTAAAGCGTATTTTGCCGGATAAAGTATATGAGAAAATCTTGCTTAAACATTATAAATTGTAATTTTGCCACTTTCAAATCAGATTTTTAAAACAACACACACAAGATGAAATTTTTTATTGACACTGCAAACCTGGATCAAATTAGAGAAGCCCAAAACCTTGGGGTTCTGGATGGTGTAACAACCAACCCATCCCTCATGGCCAAAGAAGGAATTACGGGAAAGGAAAATATTATAAACCATTACAAGAAGATCTGTGAGATAGTTGATGGAGATGTAAGTGCAGAGGTTATTGCAACTACTTATGATGAAATAATAAAAGAAGGAGAAGAACTTGCAGCCTTACACGAGCAAATCATTGTGAAGGTTCCTATGATAAAGGAAGGCATAAAGGCTATCAAATATTTCAGCGATAAAGGGATCAAAACTAACTGTACTCTTGTGTTTTCTGCAGGACAAGCTCTACTTGCCGCAAAAGCAGGAGCTACCTATGTTTCTCCTTTTATTGGAAGACTGGATGATATTTCAACAGACGGACTTAATCTTATCGCAGAAATTAGGATGATCTATGATAATTATGGTTTTGAAACTCAAATTCTTGCAGCTTCAGTAAGACATACAATGCACGTTATTGACTGCGCTAAAATTGGAGCAGATGTTATGACCGGGCCTTTATCATCTATCGAAGGTTTATTAAACCACCCGTTGACCGATATTGGACTGGAAAAATTCCTTTCCGATTATAAAAAAGGTAACTAAACATTCCCCTACTTATTCCCATAAAAAAAACCTGAACCGTAAAGTTCAGGTTTTTTTATTTATATGATAATTTTATTAATAAAAGCTATTAAGAAATTCCAGGATCTTGGTTTCGTGGTCCAGGGTGGTTAATCTTATATCCCCCCGAACTATTTCTCCGGATGGATTTAGAAGTATAAGTTTATTCAAATAAGTTTTAAGAAGGTCTTCATTTATTGTAAGAATGTTCAGCTTATATTCAAATGACTCATCAAACCCCTGCTTTTTTAAAATATCGAGCCATTCTCCAAAATGGTTTTTATCTATGTTAATACCAATGAAATCGATCTCCGGATATTTCTCCCGTAAGTTGGTGATTTTTTTTTGCTGCCATTTATAGTGGGAAGGAGAATTCATAGACCACTGGTAAGTTATTTTTGGCTTTCTTGAGATCTTGTTGATCTTAATAGAATCTCTTTGCGTTTTAAGCAGAGTAAGTTCCCCAAGGTTCCTACCCGGTAGTAATGCATTATGGATTCCGGCCATTTGTCTTAGGTCTTCAAACTTGTCACCTGAATATTCACGCTCCTGTAATAATTGAAGAATAGAGATAAGCTCTTCTCGTGATTTGGAATAGACTATCCCCTGTGCCGCAAGACGGTCTATAAAGTTATTTTTAATTCTGGGATTAAGTAATAGAGAATCTGCAAGAATGATCCTTCTCTTTATGTTCTCATGATCTGCCAGATCATAACAGTCGTCATCCTCAATATTATTTCGCTCACAGTATTCCAGGGATTTAGTCCTTAGCAGGTCATCGATAAAGTGGAGGTAAACATAATAATCCTCCAGAGCCTCATCATCAAAAGAGATATCTTCCCTGTATTTATGGAAATCTGAAGGCAATTGCCTTACCTCTTCCCGGGAATATCTTCTTAGGAGATACGCATAACGTTCTCTTAAATCATAATATTCATAATTTATACTGGAATTGGCCAGATCAAAAAAATCGGTTGAAAATTTGAATCTCTTGTTTAATTTGTCCAGGTTCTTTTTCCTGCTTTCCCTTATGGAATCTGTTTTTTCCGCAAATTCTAAAGGACCTAATTTATAATAATCAAGGATTAAATTATTGTTTTCCTGATTAAGAAGATACATCCTGTTCAGGTAGTTGCTTTTTTCTGCCCCTTTCCCGCTGAAGTTTAGAGATTCATCAAATTCCAGGGTATTAAGTAAGACTAAGGTACTATCTCCCGGTTCCAGATAAGTAAGCTGGTTTTCCGGTGGATGTTTAAATACGTATAGACCTTTCTCTGCGTCTATAAGTCTGCCTCCAAACCTATTTGTCTCATCCAAAAAGAAAGTATCAACAACCACATCTTTTTTGAGAAGCACTACAAATTTGCTGGTAGGGTTAACGATTAATCCACCAAAGTACATGTCCTTCGCCGGGGATTCATTTTCCTGGCAGGCGAAAAGGGTAAAAATAAGTAGTAGGGAAAGTAAAAATTTAGATTTCATGTGGCTTTGTAGGGGTAATACGCAATCCATTATTATAACTCGACAAATGTAATTTTCGGGTAAGTGGTTTGATGTTAAGCACAAGTTAAAACGGTTATTTAAATTGTTAATCTTTCGGGGTTTGGGCAATAATAGCTACTTTTGCAAAAATTTACCAGAAGAAAAGAATTTAATATATGCTATCAGTCTCAAATCTTTCTGTACAATTCGGGAAAAGGGTTTTGTTTGATGAGGTGAATACCACCTTTACCCAGGGAAATTGCTACGGAATAATAGGTGCCAACGGTGCCGGAAAATCTACTTTTTTAAATATACTTTCAGGAAAAAGCGAACCCACCAGCGGGAGGGTATTCCTGGAGCCGGGCAAAAGAATGTCTGTCCTGGAGCAAAATCATAATTTATATGATGATTATCCTGTGTTGGAAACAGTTATCATAGGAAACAAACCATTGTATAAGATCAAGAAGGAAATGGACGAGATCTATGCAAAAGAAGATTTTAATGATGCAGATGGGGAAAGAGTAGGAGTCCTTCAGGTGGAATTCGAGGAAATGGATGGGTGGAATGCAGATAGTAATGCTGCTTCTCTTTTATCTAACCTGGGCATTCGTGCAGATCTTCATTATACACAAATGAAAGATCTTGACGGGCAACAAAAGGTAAGGGTCCTGCTTGCACAGGCACTTTTTGGAAATCCGGATGTACTTATAATGGATGAGCCTACAAACGACCTGGATTATGAAGCGATCATATGGCTGGAAAATTTCCTGGCAAACTATGATAATACTGTAATTGTAGTATCACACGACAGGCACTTTTTAGATTCGGTTTGTACTCATATTTCAGATATTGACTTCGGAAAGATCAATCATTACAGTGGAAACTATACCTTCTGGTACGAATCCTCTCAGTTGGCTGCACGTCAACGTTCTCAGCAGAACAAAAAAGCCGAGGAAAAGAAAAAGGAACTGGAGGAATTCATTCGCCGATTTAGTGCCAACGTGGCGAAATCAAAGCAGGCTACTTCCCGTAAAAAGATGATCGCGAAACTGAATATTGATGACATTAAGCCATCTAGCCGAAGGTATCCTGCTATCATATTTGAAAGGGAAAGAGAAGCCGGAGACCAGATCCTGAATGTGGAAGGCCTGGAAGCTTCAATTGAAGGAGAGACTATTTTCAAGAATCTAGACCTGAACCTAAAAAAGGGCGATAAGGTTGTTGTGTTTTCTAGAGACTCCCGTGCCACTACTGCATTCTACGAGATCCTTAACGGAAAACAAAAACCTGTTGCAGGAAACTTCCAGTGGGGTATTACTACCACACAATCCTATTTACCATTGGACAATTCTCAATTTTTTGACAATGACCTTACCCTGGTAGACTGGCTAAGGCAATGGGCAAAAACAGATGAGGAAAGGGAGGAAGTTCATATTAGAGGTTTCCTTGGAAAAATGATCTTTAGCGGGGAAGAGGCTTTAAAAACTTCGAGAGTACTTTCCGGAGGTGAAAAAGTGAGATGTATGTTGAGCAGGATGATGATGATGCGTGCAAATGTACTTATGCTGGATGAACCTACCAACCACCTGGATCTGGAGTCTATTACCGCTTTCAACAATTCTCTAAAGAATTTTAAAGGCACTGTCCTCTTTACAACTCATGATCACGAATTTGCAAACACTGTGGCCAACAGGGTAGTGGAATTAACCCCTTCCGGCATAATTGACAGATACACTACTTTTGATGAGTATATGGATGATAAAAGTATTAAGGAACTAAGAGAAAAAATGTATGCTGTAAACGCATAACTTTCGATCTAAGGAAGTATGAAAAAGGAAGGGCTTGCTCTTCCTTTTTTTATTTATAGCCTTCTGAACAAGTTACTGTTTTCTGTTTACCGTTTGCCGTTTACCGTTTTCCGTTTACGGTTTGCAGTTAGTTTACCGTATGACCTTTTGAGTTATTAATGCCTAACTCCTAACCCCTAACACATAACTTTTTCCAACCTACAACCTAAAGCTCCTAACTCATAACTCATAACTCCTAACTCCTTCCCCCAACCTACAACCCTTTATAGTATTTCCAGAGGTCGTACAATCCAAAGATCACAAAGGCAATTGCCAGTACATAACTTAAGGTCTCTCCACCTTCTGCAGAAACAGAAAGTACATATAAGCGGTAACTTCCGTAACCAAGAAATATAATTCCCAGAATAAGGTTCCAGATATTTTTTCTT
>DATHWA010000059.1:0-14566 GCA_035461025.1 Gillisia sp.
GAAGAGTCCTTCATCTGTTATGGACTGTGAGGTGATAACCTCACTATAAGATTTAAGACCATTATTTGTGCCGGAGGACTGAGATGTTGAATTGGGGGATTTATTGGAATTACCCGCAACCTTACCCTGGGTCTGGCAACCCACAACAGCAACAGCAAGCAAACCAATAGCGCTTATTTTCCTTATCATTATCCTTATAATTATTTTGAAGCCCAAGATAATAAAAGAGATAAGAAACCGAAGCCCCCTGTAAAATAAAAAAAGCCACCCGTGGGTAGCTTTATTATTCTGTTGATAACTGTTTAAGATACATCCTTCTTTTCCAGGATATGGTTGATTTTTTTAATGAGATCTTCCATTTCAAAAGGTTTCGCCATAAAATCATCTGCCCCGGCTTCTTTACATTTTGGACCTGCATCGTGAAGGGCAGACATCATAAGGACAGGAACATCCTTAGTATTTTCATTTTCTCTTATGCCCGCACAAACATCGGTTCCATTAACACCGGAGATAAGCATATCCAGCATTACCAGGTCAATTTCTTTTTGCTGAATAATATTTTCTGCCTCATCAGGCTTTTCAGTAACAGTAACCTCAAATCCGTAGAACTCCAGTAGGGTTTGCAACATCTCCCCTATACCCGAGTCATCATCTACAACAAGAATTTTTGTTTTTTCTTCCATTGATTTAATAATTATCTTTTGAAGCCTCAGCAAGCACAAAAGTAAAATCTGAACCTTCACCAATTTTGCTCTTAACTTTAATTGAGCCGTTATGTCTTTGTATTATTTCTTTCGCAAGATACAAACCTATTCCGAAACCTGAATAAGTTTCCTCACTCTCCACACCTACACGGTAAAAACGTTTAAAGATATTCTTATGATTTGCTTTGTCTATTCCTATTCCCCGGTCCCTCACGCTTACCCCTACCTTATTGTCTTCTACCCGGTGAATATATACGCTTACCTCCCTGTTCTCTGGAGAGTATTTTATGGCATTGGTAATAAAATTAATAAGGACCTGCCCTATCCTGTCTTTATCTGCATATATCTCACTTTGATAATCGTGAATGATCTCTACCCTATGCTGGGTGTTGGTGTAATGGATATCCTGAACCGTTTCTTCAACAAGTTCATTAATACTGAAAACACTTTTTTGTAATTCAAGTTTATTTTCTTCGATCCTGGAAAGGTCCAGCATTTCAGAAATAAGCCTGGTTAACCTTACTATCTGGTGGTCTATTCTTTCAAGTGAAGGTTTTAATTGAAACGGAACTGTATTACCTTCATCCTCCCTCTTCAACAGGTTTAGAAGCAGCTGCACATAACCCTTTATAGAGGTTACCGGCGTTTTAAGTTCATGACTCACCATCTTAAGGAAAGATTCCTTCCTTTTTTCCTCTTCTTTTAATTTATGGATCTCTGTATTGGTGCCTATCCACAGTTTTATCCTGCCGTTTTCATCTTTGACAGCCTCTGCCCTTCTTAAATGCCACTTATACCTGCCATTTTTATTCTTATACCGCACCTCCATTTCAAAACTTTCGCCGGTTTTTAGGGACCTTTGCCAGTTTTGGGTGAAAAGCTCCGTTTCCTCCGGGTGAACAAGGCTGGACCAACCTTCTCTGGTAAGTTCCTCCTTGCCCTTGCCGGTATATTCCAGCCAATGCCTGTTGAAGTAGGTAAAATTCCCTTCAAGATCTGTGGTACAGAATTTCTCCGGAATAAGGTCTGTCATTTGACGAAAATAGGTTTCACTTTCCTTCAAAAGATTCCGTGATTCCACCATTTCTGTCACATCTATGGCCATATTTAAAATACCGTAAATTTCACCATTTTCATTCCGAAGTGGTTTATAGGTAAAATTAAAAAAACCGCTTTGAAGTTTTCCGTCTATTACGAGATCTACTTGATCTTCCTTACCCCAGTAAGTTTTACCGGTGGTATAAACCTCATCCAGAAGCTTATGGAATGGCTGGCCATCAAGCTCGGGTAAAGCTTCTCTTAAAGTTTTCCCTTTTACCGTTGCATCTTTTCCCCACAACTTTATCATTGCCTCATTGGCAAGTTCAATTGTCATCTCGCGGCCTGTATATACCGCTGTGGGCACATCTGCCTCTTCTACCATAGAACGTATACGGTGTTCTTTCTCTCTTATAAGTTGTTCTTTGATCTTTTCTTCATGAACATCTACCACTGTGCCCACCATACCTTCATATTCTCCATTCTTACCATACTGTGGCATGCCATTGTCTATAACCCACCTGTAATCTCCCAGAATATTGCGCATTCTAAATGTGGCACTAAATGGCTTACGTTCTTGGTTGGCTTCAATAAACAGAGACTTTGCGAGCTCTTGATCCTCGGGATGCAAGGCATTAACCCATCCAAAACCCTGAGCTTCAGTCCCTTTTTGACCGGTATATTTATACCAATTTTTATTCAGAAAAATACTATTCCCTTCTGCATTTGTTATCCATATCATCGCGGGAACGGTATCTATTAACTGCCGTAGTTCCGTCTCGCTGTCTTCGATTTTTTTCCTTGACAAAACCAATTCTGTCACATCCACAACGTGCACAAATACCCCGTCAACTTCCCTGCCTGAATTATAAGTTGGCTGGTATACAAAATTTAAATATGTGGTTTTAAAGGTTTTGTCTCCAAGCTCTATTTGAATTGGAACTTCGTTCCCTATAAAAGGATCTCCAGTCTTATAAACATTATCCAGAAGTTCAAGAAACCCCTGTCTTTCTGTTTCCGGTAATACTTCTTTAACGGTTTTACCAATAATATCCTCTTTTCCTATAAGTTGCAGGTATTTATCGTTTGCCAGTTCAAAAGTATGATCCGGTCCCTTAAGCAAACAAATCATTGCAGGGGCATTGGCCATGATCTCTTTGAATTGATCTCGCAATATCTTATTTTCCTGATAGGACGGTTCCTCCCCTTTAAAGCTCAAAAGTATGATACCATTGCCATTCCAGGATAACAGCCTGGCATTTATCAAATAAGAAACCTCCCCTACCTGTGAAGAATCCAAAGTGACTTTCATATCACTTACCTCTTTATCCTGAGGCAATATAACTTCCAGAAGAGAGTGAAGACTATCCAGCCTCCATTGGTCATCTTTTAGATCATATATGATCTTTCCCAAAATATCCTCCACCTTTAACCCAAAAGTGCCGGTAAAGGCTTTGGAAGCCGCAAGTACATGGAGTTGATGGTTAAGTACCAGCACGGGTTCCCAAAGAGGGGATACTAACGATTTTGCAAAAAGTATAGCTTCTTTATTATCATCCTCCACATAAGGAGACTTCCGGGAGTATTTTTCCATGAACTGGTGACCTCAACTATATACCCTGGGGTACGGTGTAAATTATAAGCCACTAATATATTGAATTTTTACTCCCTGTTTCTAAATTAAATCTTAAGGTGTACCTAAATTTAAAACCACTGTAGTCACGTGTTTTTAAGGAAAAGAAGAGTCCAGTTCCCTGCGTCTTCCCGTCCAATCACGCGGGCTTCTTAAGTCCAGCACCCTTACTAAAATTTAGTGCGTGAAAAAGAATAGCCACTGCTGCAAACCTCTAAAATCTTTAATTTTTTAGATGAAAAACATCAGGTTTTTTTAAGAGTGTTCCTTTGTTTTCTCTCCTAACTCCTAACTTAACCCTTAACCCTTAACTCAAAACTCTTAACTCTTAACTCCAAAACTATTGGGCCAAATAACCACCATCAATAGGATAATAAGCCCCTGTAGCAAAAGAAGACCTTTCGCTGGCAAGCCATAGGTGCAGCTGGGCTACTTCCTCAGGTTCACCCAATCTTCCAATAGCGTGTTTTCCAATCAGGCTCTCCAGAAGTTCCTCATCCAGGTTTGCCAACAGCGGAGTTTTAATAAATGCCGGACCCACCGAATTTATTCGTATCCCTTGTGCTGAATATTCCAGTGCAGCCGTTTTCGTTAGTCCCAGAACCCCATGCTTTGCAGCGACATAGGCAGCGCTGTAAGCAAATCCCACACTTCCAAGTATTGATGCGACGTTAATGATAGATCCCCTTCCAGATTTGAGCATGGCAGGGATTTGATATCTCATTCCATAGAACACTCCGGAAAGATTTATACTAATAACTTTATTCCACTCCTCCGGCTCATATTCTCCTACAGGAACAGTGGCACCTCCAATTCCCGCATTATTGACCGCTATGTCCAGTTTTCCGAATTTTTCTAGAGCCAGGTTAACTGTTTCTTCTGAAGCTTCCGGCCGTGCGACATCTGCTTTCAGGAATATAGCTTCTCCGCCATCATCCTTTATAGTTTTCACGAGCTTTTCTCCATTTTCTGAATTTACATCTGTAAGAATTAATTTTGCTCCTTCTTTGGCAAATAAAAGGGCGGTGCTTTCTCCAATTCCTGAGGCAGCTCCGGTGATTATGGCTACTTTGTTTTTTAATTCCATGATTTTTTCTTTTATTAAATTTAAATCACTCTAAATTAATAGTTTACAATAATTAATAATATGAGGACCATCAGTAATCACGGTTTTTTTTATCTTTCCCAATAAATTCTAAGATGAAGCTTTTATTGTCTTTTTTCTGCTGCCTGGTCCTGCTAGTTTCACACGCGCAAAAATCTACCCTACCAAATGGTTTTGTGTATGTGCGGGATGTTATTCCAGATGTAGTGGTAGAGATGAGGTATAATACCCATAATAATTTTGTTGGCAGGCCTATAGAGGGTTATAAAGGCAATTATGCGGTACTTGCAGAACCGGCCGCAAAGGCCTTGAAAAAAGTCCAGGAAGAATTAAAACAGGATGGATATTGCCTTAAGATCTTTGATGCCTACAGACCACAAAGAGCAGTAAACCAATTTATAAGCTGGGCAAGACAACCCGGGGACACCCTAACAAAACAAGAATTTTATCCGGAAGTTCCTAAAAACGAATTATTTGAACGCGGCTATATTGCCAGCAGGTCCGGGCACTCCAGGGGTAGTACGGTGGACCTTGGTGTTATAGATGCAAATACAGGAGAAGCTTTGGAAATGGGTTCTCCCTATGATTTCTTCGGAAGCATTTCCCACCACGACACTTCCCTCATCTCTCAAGAACATCGGGAGAACAGGCAGTATCTAAAAAACATCATGCGGAAACATGGATTTGTAGCCTACCCGCAGGAATGGTGGCATTACACCTTCAAACCGGAATCTTTTCCGCAGACTTATTTTGATTTTCTTGTAGAATAAAAACTCAGAATCTTATTCCACGTTTATCACCTTCTTCAGGGAAACGGCATCACCATTTTCTGTAAAACCTTCCAGAATGATCTCATATTTTCCGGGCACATCTGAGGTGTAGAACTCAATTTCTGTTCTGGAATCTTTTACTTCCACTACGGGCTGCCATAGCAATTGCAACCTGTAATCCGGCACCCTGGAGTTACGATCTTCAGCACTTTGATAGGGCGGCTGGAAATATTCCTTTTTGAACTGAAAGTTTTGAAAATCTTCGGATTTAATAAAGTTGCGATTAAGGGAACTCAAGAATTCTCCATTTATGGTTTCCACTGCTATTAACCCTTTAAAAACTTCCGGGCCCAGGTAATATTCTTTCCTTTGCAGGCCTATACTTTTTATTCGTCTGGCATCAAAATCAACAAAATTCTCGTGATCCTGAACAATTAGCCCATCTACTATAAGCAGGGATTTAAGGCCCGATGCACCTGTGCCGCTTACCATTTCAAACTGGGATGTTCCATCCCTGTTCCTACTTATTCTGGCCAGCTGGATAATTTCTAAAAAAGTTTCCTGCAGGGTGGGGAATCTCGTATAAGCATCCAAATCATACATTTCCGGAAGGGAGCCATAGAATGGTACAGATGGTCCCTCAGGAATTATGGAATCCTGCTTTACTGCTTTATAACTGTTTTCTACCTGGTTATAAATACTTCTTTCCCTAATATGATCAACTATTGACGGGGTAACTCTGAATTTTTCAAACTCCAGGTTTTCCTTTTGAATCATGGGAACCTCATCGAGTATAATTTCGAATTTATCTTTTTCTTTTCCAAGCACCTGCAGATAAGCTGTGGATCCAAAATTTCTTGTTTCCACGTTGAAGAGAAAAGACCCATCTGCTGCAGTTTTAGCGATTCTTATAAAAAAAGGTTTTCCGGGAAGAGAAAAGACCACACTTCTCCCACCTGTATCTACCACCCCGTCTATTCCTTTAAGTTTCCCGGTGATCACCTGCCCTCTTAGGTCCGGGAGGATGACATTAGATCCAGAATTCCAGTTGGAAGATTGGTATAAACTTCTGTACGTAGTAGCTTGTAAAACCTGAGGTATTTCAAATTCTTCAGCCTTTTTTACTGAAAGAGAGAAGTTTCCCGGTACTGAACCGTTATTCAGCTTATTGATAGCGATTCGTACTCTTTCTCTTTTTCCGAAGGATTCCCCATTGGTATTTAAGCTGTAATTGTTATTACTGTTTATGTTCCTTTCTTCTGAAGGATCTTGCTGTGAGACACTAATTGTGCTCGCCTGGTTACTATCTTCTACCTTAATAATCCTGCTTTGATCCTCCATATAAGGATTTACAACGACCAGATCGCCTTTAAAAAAATGATCTTTTCCTGCATTTTTCATCCAGCGGGTGTAGCCTAAAATTTTATAACTTCCCGAAGGGACAGTTGAAGGTATAAGAAAATCGCCATAGCCGCTTCCGTTCTCCAGGGAAATCTTATGCAGGAAGACCCGGCTCCCATCTTCTCCTGTAAGTTCCAGATAACCCACCTTGCTAAGGTCTTTCAACTTCCCTGTATCCGGGTCAAGACAATAGAATTTGTAATAAAGGCTTTCTCCTGCAAGTAAAAAAGTGGAATTATAATGAATAAAAACCTCTTCCTTATTATTTAAGACCAGGTCTCCCGGAGGAGCCGGAAATTCCCCGGACTGGCCTAAACAAGTAGCAAGGCCGGATATTATATAAAACAACAAGAGAGTTAAAGTATATTTCATTCTTTATTTTTTATTAATCTTCCCAAAATTCCGGTGGTTCCAGGTCTCCCCAATATCGGCAATCCACGCAGGAAGGTGTTGTAACTTCATAATTGACTATCCCTGGAACTCCACTAGGTATTATTCCAACCAGTTTAACTTCTCCTGCAACAACCTGACTAATTAATGCCTCTAATGCTACCGGGTTAAATAGATCTACTGTAGT
Source organism: Gillisia sp. (assembly GCA_035461025.1). Classification (GTDB taxonomy): domain Bacteria; phylum Bacteroidota; class Bacteroidia; order Flavobacteriales; family Flavobacteriaceae; genus Gillisia. The sequence goes on from DATHWA010000059.1 coordinate 7,229, forward strand.
AATACGACAATCTGTAGCAAAATACGTACGAGTATCTGCAGTTGTATGATAATCATCAAAATCAAAAAACCTTCTTTTGGTGCTTACAGAAGAAACGGTGAATAAGCCTATTGCCTCTTGTTGACCATCACTGCTCTCAATATTACCATTTAAGAAGCCGGGCTGGGTTTGACTAAATAAATTATTGCTCAAAGACATTTCCTGTAGCGTTCGCAAGTAATTATAATGAGCCTGTGATAAGGAATATTGTTTCACAAGAATACTGTAACGAAAAGATATTTTAGGATCCCTTACAGGTATAAAATGCACCAGTTTATTTTGAAGATTGTTATCACTAAGATCTGTAGTAGAACCCAGGATCAACTCATTGGATAAAGAAGTATTATAACAAATATGCTCCTCATAATCCTTAAAAACCTCATAAGGTATAGTATCCCGGGCAGCGTCATATTCTAAATCACTTCCATACCTGTAACGGGAAACAATTTGGTAAGTTTCCTCATATTCAAATCTATAATAATCTGAATCTGTCGCTGCGCCGGAGGTATTGACACTAATAACCAGGCCATCTTCACCATCCAGGACCCTGCGTTCCACTTCCACATCTTCTATTGTAGAGGCAGGCAATAATTCTTCGGGACTTGATATATATTCTTCCCCGGTTGTGGTAACAATTATTAATTGATATGAAACACCCGGCACTGCCTGGAATTCGATTTCAGATTCATAGATCCCATCCTGCGATTCACGAAATTCGAATACTTCCCCATTCCCGGTCACAATTTGCACCCTTGCATTCTGCTCCACATTATTCTCTATGGTCTCATCCAGGTCATAAGTTCTGGTCAACCTTACCTGTTGATGTTTTAACTCATTTGTAATTCCAGCCTCGACCACAAGATAATTTTCAAAATTATCCAATTCAAACTCAATCTCTTCAACGCAACTGTTCAGGAGAAAGCATAATACCACACAATAAATTATGCGTATGAATTTCAATATGTATGGTTTAACAATCTTCACAGTTTAAAATTTAAAATTATAGGTGACCGTAGGAATTGGAATAGAGAAGATCGAGCTTTGGTAAGCCTTGATCTCTCCATTATCTGTCACAAAGAATACAGAATAGGGGTTATTTCTTCCAAGAACATTATAAACCGAAATATTCCAGAAACTATGAGCCAGTTTTTCTATTTTATGATTACCCTCTATGTTCAAACTAATATCCAGGCGGTAATAATCCGGAATTCTAAATTGGTTACGGGCACTATAAACTACATATTCTGCACCATTTTGAGAATATTTCCCTACCGGCACTGTAACCGGTCTCCCTGTTTGATATATGAAGTTGGTTGATAAACTGAATCTTTTGGTCAGTTTATAATTAGCTACAAGACTAAGGTCATGTGGTTTATCAAAGTTGGTAGGGAAGAATTCCCCGCGATTCACCCTTTCCTGTGGGAATTCACTATCAAGTTGTAAAAACGCCCTGGAGTAGGTATAGCTAAGCCAGCCATTCAACCGTCCAGTTGATTTCTTCAGCATAAATTCAGCTCCATAGGCCCTGGACTGCCCCTGTAAAATTTCGGCTTCCAGGTTTTCATTCAGGAACAACTGAGCACCTACCCTGTAATCCAGCATGTTGGAAGATTGCTTATAGTAACCCTCCAGGCTAATTTCATACATGTTTTGCCTTAAATTTTGGTAAAATCCAAGGCTATACTGGTTTGCCCTTTGTGGTTTTATATTAACATCAGACAGTTTATAGGTATCTGTTGGGGAAATAGTAGTATTGTTGGATAATGCATGAATATATTGCAGGGTATTGCTGTAACTTAGTTTGGTTGAAAAATCCGGATTGAAATTATATCTGGCTGAAAGTCGAAGCTCAGGCCCGGAATAAGTTTGCATGAATTCGCCGGAATCGTACTCCCGGGTTTCCACTACATTTTCAGGGATCCTTGGCACTCCTTCAGCATAAATATTCTGAGTTCCCGCCCCCAGGGCTGAAAAGAAAGAATATCTTAAACCGGCATAAAGCATCAAATCCTTATTTATCTCATAGCTATCTGAAATAAATAAAGCGCCCTCCAAACCTTGTTCCCTGTCTATGGTAAATGGTGATACGGTAGAACCTCCCAGGGGTCTAATCCTTCCGGGATTTAAACCATAAAGCTTTCCGGAAACCCCATATTTAAAGCTGTGCGATTCACTATGATGATAGTTCATCATTGCTTTGATCTCTGTTTCATTAATATCAAAAGAGGATCGAAAATCCTGGCTAAAATCACTTTCAAAATCTATATTAAAACGATAACCGCTATTGGAGGCGATAATCTCCAGGTCATTTTTGTCGTTAATTTGATGCCGAAGATCAAGGGAAAACAGGGTATTACTATAATTAAAAGTAGAATCTGTTGTTAGGCTGAATGCATCTTTGCTATAATAAGCCGTGGTTTTTAAAACGGTTTTTTCTGAAATTTGATGGTTATATTTTAAGATCACATCATAAAAATTAGCCTTACTGTTCTCAAGGGATGGTTCATCCAAACTTTGCAGGATCCAGTCTGAATAGGTACCTCTTCCTCCTACCATTAACCCTGCTTTATCTTCAATTATTGGGATTTCCAGAGTTAGATTTCCAGTTACGGGACCTATTGATCCTTCTCCCTTAAATTCTGTAGTGCTGGCATCCTTGCTTTTAATATCAAATACTGATGAAAGCCTTCCTCCATATTCAGAAGGAATATTGCCCTTGTAGATTTCTACAGAGCTTGTAGTAAAAGGGTTTATTGCTGAAAATATTCCGAAGAAATGTGCCGGATTATAGATCACAGCATTATCCAATAATATTAAATTTTGGTCTGTATTTCCTCCTCTAACATTAAACCCTGCAGATCCTTCTCCAGCTGTACTTATTCCCGGACGGGTAAGGGCGACTTTTAATAGATCCCGTTCTCCAAGAACCAGGGGAATGGTTTTTATTTCATTTATATTGATTTGTTCAATCCCTGCAATTGTTTGCTTTACATTCCTGTTGGAATTAGCCTCAAGCAGGATTTCCCCAAGCATCTCCAGGTTTTCCTCCAGCTGTATATCCAGATTCCCGTCGTTAAAAACGACGATCTGTCTTCTATATGCCGCGGTTTCCAGGGAACTTGTTTCCAGGAGGTGTGGCCCTGCCGGAAGCTTTAGTTCATAGTATCCCGCATTATTAGTGGTTGTCCCTATTCCTCTTTCCCTTACAAGTACAGAAACATTGGGGAGTCCTCTTCCGGTGTCGGTATCTGTAATAGTTCCCGAAATGGTGAAAGTCCTTTTATTATTTCCTATGACTTCTTTTCCTATATAAATAGTACCCTGCTGTGCAACTCCCGCAGTACCGGTTTTAAAAACCGGCTCCACATTTACAACAGGGGACCCGGTTTGCTCTTCATCTTTTCCGGGCCCGGAAAGGCTTTGCGCCACCTCATCATAAATAACATTATTTTTGGTTAAGATCACCCGTTCCTCATTGATTTGATAGAAATTGATGAGCGTATTTCGAAAAATTTGAGGCAGCACTTCCTGGAGATCTGCATTTTCAAAGTTGCCACTTACCCTGTACTCTTCAAGCCATTCATCCAGGAAAAAGAATTTATAGGAAGTTTGTTCCTCTATCTCCTGTAAGACTTCCAGAATTGGTTTGTCCTCAAAGTTCAGGCTTATTTGCTCAACTTTAACCTCCTGGGCCATCATAAGATGACAGGTAAAAAGCAGGCACCAAAAAATTAATTTTTTCATCTATTTGATAACTTCTGTACTTCTTCCTGTAGGTCACGGAATAAGTTAGTGTAAAAGGTTTCCGGCCGGGATCTTTGAAGCGACTGGTGGGTCCTATAATATGTTTGGATGTGTTCCCGGAGTTCAGGAAATACCTTAATAAGGTCATTTCTGGAACCAAGAAGAAAAGTTTGGTTCTCAAAAGTAAAGGCATAATAACCTTCTATAGGTTCAAATTCATAATATGATACCTGCCTGTCCCTTTTTTCAATAATTTTAAGCGCATGTTTTTTTAGGAGGGTGAATGATTTATCCTCCCATACAATCTGGTGAAATCCCGCTATATCATCAGGACTTTTGCTTTTCTCGATATTGATAAAATTCTTAGCATTTAAAGTAAATCGGCTCACTTTTTCTTTGACCAGCTGTATAATATTTAAGCCCATTCCGCTTTCCAATTGCACAACCAGCACATCATCAAAAATATTATACCTCATTTGAAGGTCCGGAAACCACTGGCCATCATACAAAACTGAACCGGTTCCTGTTGCACCCCCATAGAGTTTATTTTTGTTATTGATGGTACGGTGACTGTCTACATACGCAGTTCCATTGAGCAGCCTGGTATTCTCAATTCCTATCTGGCTGTCAAACCATTTTAGGAGTTCCGGTTGCTCCTGGCCCAGGAGAAAGGAGGGGGTAGAAATAAAAATCGTGAACAGGAGGAAGGAAAAATACTTTTTTATCATTAATAGAATCCCGGAGATTAAACAAAAAATAATGCAAGTCGCAGCCTAAAAACCTATAAATTTTAAGCTTCAGAAGGTAAAACTACATTTTTTTTGCATTTATACAACTCCCGGCAGTTTAAAATGTGAGTGCTATTTATCTTACAGGTACTTAGTTCCCTTTTTTGCTTTCATACCCCAGAAGCTGTTTCCCTAATTTTATTTCCTGAAGTGCCCTTTGGAGCAATATGGCCTCTCCCTCCTGTAATACCCTTACGAGACTTTCCATTTCTCTTATATACTTTCTGCCAAAACCTGTATCATTTTTTACAATATTCAGGGTATTGTCTATAACATCTGCCAGTTTAATTGTCTTGGCATTACTGCTCATCCCGGCTTGTCTTTCTACCTCCTATTGCTTTCGGGTTTTACGGTTAAGATGTGGATAATTACTCTTCATAAACTCATCTGTAAGCTCAGCTACAAGACCTCCAACTTCTGCTCCAAATTTTTCATAGATCTCATTAATGCTCACAGGAGTATCTTCCACTACGTCGTGAAGATACGCTGCGCATATCATCTCTGTAGTATGGGATACAGACCTTACGAGTTCTGCCACCCTTTTTGGATGTTCTATATAAAGTTCATTGGAATATTTTCGCTGCTGCTTCCCGTGGGCTTCCCTTGCAAATTCCAGTGCTTTCTCCTCCATATTTATTTTTTCCTTTAATATAAAAGAAAAATCATTGGAAAAGAATCATCCCAAAGTACTGCGTGAATGCAGAGGAAGATGAGAACTTTTAATAAGCCATTTCGCAGCCAGGGATTCTATTTTTCATATAAACCAGGTTTGGAGAATCACTATTATACTTGATATTAACACCATAATTACTCTTTGACTTCTTCTTCTTCCTTCTTCTCATAATATACCTTGGCCATTTGACTTCCCCCTGCAGCAAGGAGAAGCAAAACAACATAGCCAATGATAAGGTAAAGAAAAGGCATGGAGAAAAGGTCTTTAAGCAATGCGAGTACAAAAGCAGCAAGCCAGGAGACAATGGAAATTGCGCCAAGTGCAAAAGATATGCGTGTTAATGTTACGTATCTATGCTTCTCATCATCTACCAGGGAAATTTTATTCATTTTTGGAGTGAGGTAGAGATTAAGAATACCGCCGTTTATTATCACCACAAGCACAACGATCATCTTCATAAGGAACCGGGGATTCTCGTTAAAACTTTCTGCAGCTGGAAGGTATAAGGCCACCCCGCTAAGGATTAACAGGAAGATCCCAAAAATGATCATTTGGGATATAAGGTGCATGATAACAGATTCGCGTGAAGAAATGGCGTAGTTTCTCATAAAATGGGTAAACATAATATCGACCACAAGAGTACCCCCAAGTCCCATCGCCAGCCCCAGAAGATGTATAGCCAGATTATATTCCCTGGTTTCTTCAAGAAATTCATCAAATCCCATTGGCATACCGGTATAAACCGCGATAAAGATAATAAGGGAGAAAATCATTGAGAACAACAGCCAGGGGCTAAATTTATTCACCACTCCTACACTCATAGCCATCTTATATATACCCAGAAAAAGAGTAAGTCCGGAGAGATAAAGAATGGCCAGGTCAATACCCGGGACTCTTAGATTCAAAATGAATTTTACAAGATAGGTGAGAGTAACAATAACAAAATAACCAAGAAGGATCTTTTCAACCGGGATCTCAAAGAAGAGTTTATTCCGGATATGAAGAATAGGGTCATCCTCTTCCGGATCCTGCGGCAAATCCTGTCCTTTCTTTTTGCGCCTTTGGAGAAATGCATAGAATAATATACCTAAACCGGATAAGCCAATAACAAGTAATGTAATAAAATTAAGTACCATTGATTGAGTATTTCCCTGTATATAAAGCTACTGAATTTAAGATTAAAGCCAGATTAGAATGGAAAGGAAGCAAAAAAACGAAGGTGGAAAAGGTCGGGAAAACCTATTTATGAAAACCAAAAAACCCTGATAATCATAAGATTAACAGGGTTTAAAGTACTCGGAGCGGGACTTGAACCCGCACGACCGTTGCTGATCATTGGATTTTAAGTCCAACGTGTCTACCAATTCCACCATCCGAGCGTGGATCTTCTAAAAAAGATTTCTGGATCTCAGGTTCTATTAACGAACCCAACACGCAAAAGTTGCTTTTAAAAAGGTATATTATTCAGAGCGAAAAACGGGATTCGAACCCGCGACCTCCACCTTGGCAAGGTGGCGCTCTACCAACTGAGCTATTTTCGCAAATTTTAAGAACTTCTCACCTCATCCGGGTGATCGCAATGATTTATTGCGAGTGCAAATTTAAAACAATTCCATTAATAGCAAAGGTTTTTTTGTAATTTTTGAAGAGTAGCTAGTATTGAGATATGAGTATTGAGAATTGAGACTTTGATAGGAGAGTTTAAAGTATGGAGTCTAGAGTCTGGAGTCTAGAATCTAGACTTCTGTTTAATTTATATTAGCCCAATTTCCAAGAACCTGAACGTATCGAATCTTTTAACCACCCTGGACACAGAATGTCACAGAGTTTTTAATTCCCTGAAAATTATTCTCCTTCTCCTAATTTCCCACCGAATCTTTTTTATTCCCCAATACTGGTTGGAGAGCTTTGCCACATTTTTCAACCTACAACCTACAACCTAGAACTTTTCAACCTACAACCTACAACTTACAACCTACAACAACTGAAAACTCACAACCGACAACTGATAACCGTCTAACAGCGAAGCGGTCTAACATCTATACTCTAGCAGCGCCAGCGGTCTTTTTCTACGCCTTCGCCTTCTTCTGCTTA
>DATHWA010000060.1:0-2842 GCA_035461025.1 Gillisia sp.
TCACTCGAACCGACGGCTTTCGGTGGAATGGACATTTTCAAACTCCGAAATACCAATCCATATCCTCGCACCGTCATCCTGAACTCGTTTCAGGATCTAATGTAGTTAGATGTTCCGCATCTCAACAAATCGCGTCTCTTCTCTCTTTTCTCCTCTCTCTTTTCTTGGTTCTTGATTCTTGGTTCTTGGTTCTTGTTTTAGATTGAGTGTGAGCCTGCTTTCTGTTTCCCAATTTTAGTCCAGGCTCTAGATTCCAGCAACGCAGTGGTCTAGATTCTTTCACCGGGCAACTCTGATTCAGAATTTAACATACGTTTAGAGAAATAATGAATACATTTAATTCTCAAGATATAAAGATCATGACCCTCAAACCTTTAACCTGTATTATTGTAATTATCACACTCTTTTTAAGCTGCAAGGGAGATAAGGAAGAACAAGCTTCCGTGGCGGAGGCTGAAATTCCTATAAGCGGGATCCCGGTCTATGATTTTGCAGCTTTTGAGCCTCTTATAAATAAAAAGGATGGCAAAACTTACGTGGTCAATTTTTGGGCTACCTGGTGCAAACCCTGTATAAAAGAGTTGCCGGCTTTTGAAATTATCAATGAAAAATATGGGGACAAAGGAGTGGAAGTGGTCCTGGTAAGCCTGGATTTTTCTGAAAAACTGGAGAGTCAGGTGGTGCCATTTGTTGAAAAACACGGGCTGGAGTCGGATGTTGTTTTGCTGGACGATGTAGATAGCAACACCTGGATCCCGAAAGTAAGTGAAAACTGGAGCGGTGCTATCCCGGCGACCCTTATCTATAATAATAACGAGCGCAAATTCTATGAGGGCTCTTTTACATACGAGGAATTAGAAACTGAATTAAAAACTTTTTTAAAATGAAAAACAGGAACATACTTTCTTTAATTACCGTGTTAGCATTAGTGATCGCATCGGCCGCTTTTGTAGGATTTACCAAAAATTCGCCGCATAGTGAACGTTTACTTACTGATGGCTATGAAATTGGGGACGTGGCCACCGACTTTAATCTGAAGAACGTGGATGGCACTACAGTGTCGCTTTCAGATTACGAGGATGCCAAAGGTTATATTGTGATCTTCAGCTGTAATACCTGCCCTTATGTGGTGGCTTACGAGGACAGGATGATCGCCCTGGACAAAAAATACAAGGCAAAAGGATTTCCGGTAATCGCTATTAATCCTAACAATCCCGACCTTTCTCCCGGAGATAGTTTTGAAAAGATGCAGGTTAGGGCTAAGGAAAAAGGATTTACCTTCCCCTATGTCTTTGATGAAAAACAGGAAATATTTCCGCAGTATGGAGCAACAAGAACACCACACGTTTATCTTCTGGAAAAAACAGGACAGGGCAATGTAGTGCGTTATATAGGCGCTATCGATGATAATTTTAAAGACGCTACTGCTGTGAAAGAGAAATTCCTGGAGAATGCCGTGGATGCGCTTTTGAACAATAAAGAAGTGCCGGTGACAACAACAAAGGCTATTGGTTGTACTATAAAGGTATAATAAAAAGAATCTGGACCGCTGCGCTACTGGAATCTGGAATCTAGACCTGGACCTTTCTACTTGTATTGTGTTTTACGTTGGAATTTGGAATTTTTAATAGCCACGAATGCACGAATAATTTTTTATACAGCTGGCGCGGATTTGCAATCCCCGACCATAATTAATAACTCCCAAACCCAAATCGTAAGGTCGAGTATTTTGACCTGCAGCGATAGCGGAAGGGAAAAATGTATCGAGACCTCTTGGGTGTTCGGAACTACTAAGAGTTCTCGATACAAATTTCTTCTCCCTACCGGTCGAAAAAATTCACTCGAACTGACGGCTTTCGGTGGAATGTATTCTGGACATTTTCAAACTCTGAAATACCAACCCATATCCTCGCCCCGTCATCCTGAACTAGTTTCAGGATCTAATGGAGTTGGGTGCTCAGCGTCCCGTGTAACACATCCGTCTCTTCTCTCTGCTCTCTGCTCTTTTTTCTTGTTTCTTGGTTCTTCTCACATCACTCATTCCCATCACTCTTCCTCAAAATAAAAAACATCTTCTATAGCTAATTTAAAAAGTTTTGAGATTCTGAAAGCCAGGGGTAAACTGGGATCAAATTTTTCTTTTTCGATTGCGTTAATTGTTTGCCGGGATACTCCCACGATATCTGCCAGGTCTTCCTGGGTATAGCTATTTTCTGCCCGTAGTACTTTTAACCTGTTTTTCATGTATATCTTCTTGTATTTATAGTAACGAAGATTAAATAGGTTATACCAATGAAAAGGACCAGGTTGCTTATTTGGGCGTCATAACTTATGAGATTGGTAGTGTCCAGCAAGGAATAAGATAAACCTACCACCACTGCCAGCCCCAGGGTTAAAGCAAGCGACTCCAGATGGATCTTGCGTTCCAATTCATCAAAATTATTAAAGTAGTTCCTGTTGACGATGATCATTAAAATACCAACAGCAAAGTTTACCAAAACTGCAATAGTTGTTAAAGCAGTGTGATCATCCCAAATGTATTTGGGCCCAAAGGATGCGATTGCCAATGTAGCCACCCAGCTCCACGTCCACGCCGCTAGCTGATACAGGTTTTTTCTCCGTTCTTTTCTCATTTCAGTGTAATTATAAGTTGACTTTATGTAAAGTGTACTTTACAAACTTAAGAAATTAATTTGAATGTCAAGTTTGTTTTACAAAAAAAAATGAGAAGAAATTATTGATTCTGTTTTCTTTTTTCCGTAGTCTGTTTCCGGTGTTCTGTTTGGGATTTGGTGCCTTGTGGTGGGAATTGGAAATTTTTAGCCACGAATGCACGAACGTT
>DATHWA010000061.1:0-5543 GCA_035461025.1 Gillisia sp.
AGCCTACCTCGCGTGGAAAATTCACCGTTGGACAGGCAGAAATAACTGTAGATGGGGAGGTATATAAAACCTCACCTATACAGGTAGAGGTTACCGCGGCAGTAGATGAGCCTACAGATGGGGATGACTCCAATCTTATAGCGAGTGACAATCTTCATTTGGTGGCAGAGATTTCGAATCCTAACCCATACCTTAATCAGGCCATTACTGTAGTTTATAAACTTTATGTGAGCCCGCGAATTAGTGTGAGCAACTGGAGGGAAATGGATAGTCCGGTATACCGGGATTTCTGGAGCCAGAATATAGATATCAAACAACTAAAAATTGAAACGGGAGAATTCCAGGGGGAACCGTACCGTTTTGTGGTGCTAAGAAAGACCATACTTTATCCGCAGAAAACCGGGGAACTGGAAATAGAACCCCTAACCCTTTCAGTTTCTGTAGACGTTCCTAGTGACCGCCGGGATATATTTGGGGGCAGGCTATATAAAACTGTTGATAAAACAGTGGCGGCCGGCCGTCGCACTATCAATGCAAAGCCACTTCCCGATGCCGGAAAACCGGCAGATTTCACCGGGGCGGTTGGAAAATTTGATTTTAAAGTAAGTCCAAGCCGTACAGAGCTTGCGGCCACAGAGTCCCTTACTGTGCAGGTGCGTGTTTCCGGTAACGGAAACCTGAAACTTTTTGAATTACCAACACTGGAAGTTCCTTCCTCTCTGGAAAGGTATGAGCCCGAGCGTACAGAAAATGTGCGTACAGATCTCAATGGCACACAGGGAAGCCTTACAGATAATTATACACTCATCCCTACACGTCAGGGTAAATTTCCAATACCTGGAATGTCATTTTCCTACTTTGATCCTTCCAGCGGGACCTACAAGACTATAAATTCTGAAGAGATCCTGCTGGATGTTGAAAGAGCTCCTGCGGGAAGTTCCATGCCGGCAACGGCATCCGGCGGGGTGATGAAACAACCTCTGGATTTTAGCGGGGCTCAATTCAAATATATAAAGCTAAAAACCAGTCTCAAATCTATTGATTCCACCGCATTTCTGGGATCCTGGGTATTCTGGAGCCTAATGGGCTTACCCCTGGCTTTGATCCTTGGGGCTGTATTGCTTGGAAAGAAGCGGGAAACCCTTGCGAATGATGTACAGGGCAACAGGATAAGAAAGGCTAATAGACTGGCGAAGAAATATCTTTCAGAAGCCAAAAGAAATCTGGGAGATCAAAAGGCTTTTTATGAATCTCTTGAAAGAGCATTGCATAATTATCTGAAAGCAAAATTCCATATACAAACCAGTGAGATGACCAAGGAGCGTATCCAGGTGTTGCTATCAGAAAAAAATGTGGATGAAGTGACTTCTTCAGAATTTATATCCCTGCTCAAGAGTTGTGAGTTTGCCCGTTATACACCAACTTCCCAGGGAGCAATGGAACAGGATTACGAAAAATCTGCCCGTGTTCTCGCGGCTTTGGATAAACAGCTATAATACGATGAGGAATATGAAACATCTTTTTTATCTTATTATGTTATTCGCTCTTCCGGCAATGGGCCAAAACCTAAGCCATTTTGAGGAGGGCAACAAGGCATATAATGAGGGCGACTACACTGCTGCCATCAACAGCTACGAGAGAATCCTGGAAGACGGAGAAACATCGGCAGAGGTTTATTTTAACCTGGGTAATGCGCATTACAAATTAAATAATATTGGTCCCAGTGTTTATTATTATGAGAAAGCCCTTCAGCTAAATCCTAATGATAGGGATATAAGGGATAACCTGGCATTTGCGCAAAATATGGTGCTTGATGATATTGAAGAACAGGAGATCACCGGCCTTACAGGTTTGTGGAGGGATACGGTTTCTGTTTTGGGTTATAATCAATGGGCCTGGCTTGCGGTAACTTTTTCTGTTTTGTTTGCAGTATGTTTTCTAATTTACTACTTCAGCCGGAGAACCTTGTTAAAGCGAATATTTTTTAGCATTTCAATGGTTGTAATTTTCTTTTCGGTTCTTTCTGTTGTGTTTGCCTTTCAGCAAAAAGAATACGCCACGGGAGGGCAATACGCCATTATTTTTTCTGAAGTAGCAGGCGTACGAGGGGAACCTACCCTTAGGGGAGACGAGATCTTCACCCTGCATGAAGGTACAAAAGTGGAAGTGCTTGAAACCTATCAGGATTGGGTTCGCTTTGAATTGGCCAATGGTATACAGGGTTGGATGGACAAAAACTATATAAAATTTTTGTAAATAGATTTTTTCGATGTTAATTTTAGTTTAAATGATCGAAATCCTTTTTTTTAGGAAAATTTTAATATTATTTTTGCCGCAATGAAGAAAATAGCTCAGTTATTATTGTTCGTTTTTGTGGTGTTCCTTGCGACCCCCACGGTTGTTACGTACATAGATAACACTATAGATGTCTCCATGGCCTTTACGGCAAATGAAGAAGAAAGTTCTTCAAAAACATCAATGGGATTTGAATACACTATACACGATCCCAACCCAACTTACACCGGCATCCAATTTTTACAGGAACAAACGGCGCTTAATCACTCCTACAAGGAAGGTTACAGGCTCGTATTTCTGGATGTGCTTTCCCCGCCTCCTAAACAGGCATAAACCTTCTTTTTTTATATCAGGAATAACACGCAGTTCATAGGGCTGTAAGGTAAGAATTGCCGCATTTTATTAAGCCAATGTCAATTTTTACTCCCGGGCTAATTAACCTGAAAATAAACAATTCCCTTTTTTTATTAAATACTTAGGATCTAATAAAGCGATCCTAATAATAAATTTTTTTCTATATGTTTAAACACATTAAAGCAGATTTGCCTGCAAGTTTAGTTGTTTTCTTTGTTGCATTACCGTTATGTTTGGGTATTGCACTTGCGAGTGGCGCACCTCTGTTCTCCGGGATTATTGCGGGTATTATTGGTGGTATCGTAGTTGGTGCCATTTCCGGATCTTCCATTGGGGTAAGTGGTCCCGCAGCCGGTCTTGCGGTAGTGGTTCTTACCGCGATCTCAGATCTTGGTAGCTATGAGTTGTTCCTGGTTGCAGTAGTAATTGCGGGGATTCTCCAGATAATTATGGGCTTTTTAAAAGCAGGGGTTATAGGCTACTTTTTCCCTTCCTCAGTAATTAAAGGAATGTTATCTGCCATTGGTATTATTATTTTTCTGAAACAAATCCCACTCGCCCTGGGCTATGCGGAAGGAGAGACTCCTTTTGCCTTTTTTGAAACAACCGGTTTCGACATCTACAGCTCATTAACTAATATGGTAACTTCCATAGATCCTGGTGTGGTTTTAATCACCGCTATATCCCTGGCGATTCTGTTGATCTGGGATAAGGTTTTAGCAAAAACACACAAGGTATTTAAATTGATCCCCGGGCCATTGGTAGCAGTAATTGTTGGAATTATTTATCAGCTTTTAATGAGTGGTTCTGGATCACCAATGGCTATAACCGGTAATAATCTGGTATCTGTGCCGGTACCTGAAAATTTAGGTGATTTTCTAAGCCAATTCACTTTCCCTGATTTTTCTGAGTTGGGAAATACACAAGTATACATTGTAGCTATTACAATTGCGATAGTGGCCAGCCTTGAGACTCTTTTAAGTGTGGAGGCAACAGATAAGCTTGATCCACATAAACGGGTTACCCCAACCAACCGGGAACTTGTGGCTCAGGGAGTTGGTAATACAATGTCCGGTCTTGTAGGAGGTTTGCCAATTACCCAGGTAATTGTACGAAGTACTGCAAACGTTATGAATGGTGGTAGAACCAAACTTTCTGCTATTGCCCACGGATTCCTGTTATTCTTCAGTGTACTTTTTATTGCTGAATATCTAAACCTTATTCCACTTGGTGTACTGGCAGCAGTTCTATTGATCATAGGATGGAAACTTGCAAACCCTTCACAATTCCTGGTTATGAAAAGATTGGGTAAAGCGCAATTTATTCCTTTTATAACAACAGTTGTTGCAATTGTGGCTACAGACCTTCTTGTTGGTATTCTACTTGGACTAGCGGTGGGTATAATTACTATTCTTATAAACAGTTATAAGAATTCTCACTTCCTTCACATAATAGATAAATCCAACGGGGTACACCGTATTAAGATGGAATTTGCGGAAGAGGTAACATTTCTTAATAAGGCAGCTATACAAAGAGAATTGTATGCTTTACCGGAGAACACCTATCTTACATTGGATGTAACCAAAACAAAAGCTCTGGACCTTGATGTCCTTGAGATCCTGGATGATTTTTCTGTTACGGCAGAGGAGAGGAATATCAATATCAATTTGATCTCTGAAAGAGGTACCGTTGAAAATCCCCAGAGTTACAGGAAATTCTTCGGAGTTAACGTCTTTGAAGGAGCACATTAGTAATCAATAAAAACCAAAATATTATGAGTAGCAATTTTTATAAGCAATTAATAGAGAACAATAAGAAATGGGTAGAAACCAAACTCGATCTTGATCCCGAATTTTTTGAAAAATTATCCAAAGGGCAACAACCACCCGTTTTATGGATTGGATGTGCAGACAGTCGTGTGCCGGCAAATGAGATTATTGGTGCCCAACCGGGTGAGGTATTTGTTCATCGTAACATCGCCAATATGGTAATTCATACAGATATGAATATGCTAAGTGTATTAGATTATGCTGTAAACGCCCTTAAAGTCAAACACGTGATTGTATGTGGACATTATGGTTGTGGAGGTGTTAATGCCGCAATGGGAAATAGTTCAATAGGTCTTATTGATAACTGGGTACGTCATATAAAGGACGTTTACAGACTTCACAAAGATGAATTGGACGGGATTAGTGATGAGAAGCAAAAATTTGACCGGTTCGTGGAATTGAACGTTACTGAGCAGGTGTTTGATCTTGCAAAAACGTCAATTGTACAGGGAGCCTGGGAAAAAGGACAGGACCTTGAGATCCATGGCTGGGTTTACGGTTTAGATTCCGGAGTTATTAAAGACCTTGGAGTAAACTTTAAGAATGACAGTGAACTGGATGAAGTATATCAATTAAATTTCTAGAGCATTATTTCCCTTGTTTAGTTTGATTGCGTGGGAAAATATAAAGGTTGTCTGAAGAGGCAGCCTTTTTTTTTATAGTATTGAGATATGAGTATTGAGTACTGAGATGAGAGTATTGAGAAATGAGTATTGAGTATTGAGAAATGAGTATTCAGTGGGTTGGCCCCCTAAGAACTGGACTAAATTTGTTCTGGGTTAGCTGTTCAGTTCTGCCCTCTGTCCTCCATCCTCTGTCCACTTTTTTCACGTCCAGACTATCCTCTCTCCACTAATTAGTATTGAGATTTGAGATATGAGTATTGAGATTGTTGTGGGTTAGCTGTTCAGTTAGTGCCATTTTCGGCCCTCTTTCCTCCGTCCTCTGTCCACTTTTTTCACGTCCAGACTATCCTCTCTCCACTCTCCACTCTCCACTTTTTTCAACTGACAACCGATAACTGATAACTGACAACTGAAAACGCACAATTCGTGCAGATTCTAG
>DATHWA010000062.1:0-2469 GCA_035461025.1 Gillisia sp.
TTTTTACCAGTAAGACCTCTAAAGTAGTAAATACGTGCTCTTCTTACAGCACCACGCTTGTTTACTTCAACTTTTTGAAGGGCCGGCATGTTAATAGGGAAGATACGTTCTACACCTACCGTACCACTCATCTTACGAATAGTGAAAGTCTTTGAAAGGCCACTTCCTTTTACCTGGATCACAACACCTCTAAAAAACTGAGTACGTGTTTTTGCACCTTCCTTAATTTCATAATACACAGTGATAGTATCACCTGCAGAGAATTCCGGAAAATCTTTTTTGGTTACAAATTCGTCCTGAACGAATTTAATTAACGATTCCATAGTTTTAAATTTAAAAGATAGTCTAAAACAACATTCACGGATTTCGCCAGAGGTTGGTTTAGAAACGAGTGCAAAATTAATAAATAAAATTATATAAACAAGCAGATTTTGCTCCTAATCCTCATCTAAAAGGTCCGGCCGTAATTCTTTGGTTCTCAGGTAAGACTGTTCTTCCCGCCAGGTTTCAATCTTTGGAAAATTTCCCGAGGTGAGAATCTCCGGAACTTTCCAGCCTTTATAGTCGGCAGGCCTTGTATATACTGGAGGTGCCAAAAGATCATCCTGGAAAGAATCTGTTAAGGCAGAGGTCTCATTGCCTAAAACCCCGGGTATTAACCTAATCACCGCATCGCATACCACCGCAGCTGCCAGTTCCCCGCCGGAAAGCACATAGTCCCCAATGGAAATTTCTTTAGTTATGAAATGATCCCGTACTCGTTGGTCCACTCCTTTGTAATGCCCACATAGAATAATGATATTTTCTTTTAAGGAAAGGGTATTGGCGTCTTTTTGAGTAAATCTTTTACCATCTGGCGTCATATAGATCACTTCATCATAATCCCTTTCTGCCTTTAAACCGGTAATACATTTATCGATTGGCTCGATCATCATTACCATCCCGGCACCACCGCCAAACTGGTAATCATCTATTTGCTTATAATTATCTGTAACATAATCCCGGAGATTATGTATATGAATTTCTACCAGCCCTTTTTCAATTGCTCTTTTAAGAATAGATACATCAAATGGGCTGGTAAGAATATCCGGGACAACAGTAATAATATCAATGCGCATCTTTCAAGAAATTGGATTGCAAAGATGAGAAATATCTACTTAATATAGGATTCTCTATTGTCTTCTATCTTTCGTTTGCCCTATTTCTTTCATCCTGAAGCATGCGACCTAAACGCTGCTCCTTTTCAAGGGCTTTCTCACGATAGGCATCAAATTCCTTTTCGGTTTCGGTTAACCTGCTTCTGGCTTCTTTGGTATGTGCATGACTTTGTCGAAACCTGTAGATAAAAAATAAGAGAGCTAAAACGAGGCCTCCAACGATACCCCACATAAGGGCCATATAACTTCCTTTGCTAAAAGGCATTCCCAAAAATGTGATAGCATCCTTCTCTGCAGTTACCTCTTCCAGATCTTGCTGTGTTCCCTGTAATTGCTCTTCGAGATTATTTATTTGCTCCTGTTGTTGATCAATGGTGTTCTTCTGGGTGATAAGCTCCTCATTAAGCCTTGTGTAATGTTGGGATGCATTGTTCTTTAGTTTGACAAGTTCATTATAGTCAACTACTTTATATCCCTGGTAATCATTGGAACTTTCAATTAGATTAGTAAACTCATCTTCCACAGGGTTTTGAGACGTGGGTGTCTCCTGGGCCTCCATCTTTCCGCTTAGTATCAGGCACGCTAAACTTAAAAATAATACTTTATTCATTTTATGCTTTTTGGTTCATTAAACTACACAACGTGTCCAAAAATAACTTATTGTCAAAAAAATAATAAGTCATTAACTTTTTGAAAATTCAACCGGTAAGTTACTCATTCTGTGCGGCCCGTACTGCATCTTCATATTCAATATTTTCATCTACCTCACCAGAGAAGGCTTTTATCCATGCATTTTTAAATATATTGAGAACGGTGGTCCATGTATTGGTTTCCACATTGTTTAGATCGCCTTCTATAGGTGCATTTGTTGCCAGGGTGTCCGTTCCTTTGTTCTCAAATAGCCATTTTACTGCGCCAACAAATCCCTCCCAAATTTTTCCGAAGAAACTTCTGTCCTCTTCCCCGCCAAGGATTTTTGTGTTGATGAACATAGGTTTAATGTACCCTTTTAAATATCCATCTGCAATAGCTATTTCACTGTATAATTCAAAAGTTCCGCTTTCAAAATCTACTCCCAAATAATTTTCTGCCAGGTCATTCAGGGCAGTTACATCTGCTCTTTCAAGAGAAAATTCCATATCCATATCGGGAATTTTTTTCAGTAGATTTAAATTTCCCTGAAGGGTGACATCACCCCCTCCTATGGATACTGCTTTTGCATAAAGGTTGGAGGGCAGGGTCTCTTCCTCGTTTACTACATTGCTTAGATTAGTAGCATCCAGATCTATGTTTTCCAGAAACATATTTATAT
>DATHWA010000063.1:0-6280 GCA_035461025.1 Gillisia sp.
GAAAAACACCGTATTTTTAAAAAATTCTACCGTATAACGGAAGGCGATTTGCACAGCGTAAAAGGCTACGGTCTTGGACTTAGCTATGTTCAGGAGGTAGTAAAAAGACACCGGGGCCGTATAAAATTAGAAAGTGAATTACAAAAAGGTACACAAATCACCCTCATTATTCCTCTAAAAAATGCTGAATAAAAAGAATAAAATATTGCTTGTTGAGGATGATGACTCCCTAGGCTATCTACTTTCAGAATATTTAAGAATCAAGGAGTTTGAAGTTTTCTGGGCGCAAACTGGCAAAAAAGCTTTAGAACTTATTGAGGAACACACCCACGATTTAATAATTCTGGATGTCATGTTACCGGATATTGATGGGTTTACTTTGGCAAATAAATTACACTCCAAATATCCTGAAATTCCGTTCATATTTTTAACCGCCAGGTCACTTAAGATCGATGTTTTAAAGGGATTTTCTCTTGGTGCTATAGACTATTTAAAAAAACCTCTGGATGAGGAAGAGTTGGTAGCTCGAATTCATTCACTTTTATCAAGGATCCAACCTACCCGTAGCGAATTTCCTTCAAAAGATCATCTCTATAAACTTGGAGATTATGATTTTAATAGTAAAAGCCAGGAACTAAATTATAAGGGAGAGCTCATCCAGTTAACCGGAAGAGAAAATGATTTGTTGCATTATTTGGTGCAACATAAAAATACACTCTGCAGCCACAAGGATATTTTGGTAGACCTTTGGGGAAAGAACGATTATTTTAACCGGAAAAGTTTAAATGTTTTTATCTCACACCTCCGCAAATACCTAAATAAAGATCCCAGGCTTAAAATCGAAAACCTGCATAAGAAAGGATTTATCTTTAGAATTGAATAATATGAGTGAGATGTGAACAGGCGGGTTGGATTATATATTATAAGCACTTCCCTTGGCAACCCGGGTACTATATGCCAAAGTCATTTTAAAGCTAAATCTAAATATCGAGATTAGGTTTTTAAACCTTATCCAGTTTCTCTTGTAAGTTTTCATCAGTTTAGAGAATTTCAGGTTCGACGTAGTAAACTGAAGCATTTATTTGGGGCTTCAAACCTGCCTATCTTTCTTTTTTAATTTCAGGTGGCACGAACTCACGCAACCTCACACAACGGTATTTAACTTCGTGTGAAGCCTGAAATTTTCGATTTGAATATTTTCTCCTACTATTTAAGCCTTATTCCTCCGTTTGGGGCCAGGTGGCCGGGTGGTATTTCAACCGTTACTCATACCGCTTCTGAAAAGTATAGGCCAGCCGGAAATCTACAAACTCCGCAACCTGCCGGTGAGCTAACAAATTAACGCCTGCGCTGAAGTGGCGGTTTATTCGGTACTGCAATCCCCAGCGGTGGAAGATTTGGTCGTAATAAGGAGTTTGATCAAACACGTAAACGCCAAGGCGCTGGCTAAACAGAAACCGGCCCAGCAAAAACTCGTGCCCAAGCATTATCCCGGCTTTGACGGGGCTGGAATCAAGGCCATCTCTTTGTAGATCATCCTCTAATTCTCCATCGTAATAAGCTTCGGCACCCACAGTGAGCATACTCAGAGGACCTAATTGTCTTCCGGCCTGCAGCGCTATCCCGCCTAACCCGTACCGGATACGCTCACCGGCTTCATCATAACCGCGACGCATAGTGCCCAGCAAGGTCATATCATAACGGGGAGAGTAGTTTCTCCAATATTTTTCAGTTGGGCGTGTTCCGGTGTACCAGGGGCGTGATGTGGGCTGGTAACTTACAGCAATACCTGCGGTTGGCCAATTTATACCTTTGTTGGGTTGGCGCCTGCCCCCATTGGAAATGTGCTGATAATTAATACTAGGGTTAAGCCACCACTGTTCTGCCAGCCTCACCCAAACACCAACACCCACCAGCAAATAGGCACTAAGGTGAGCACTGTAAGACTGGTTGCCGGGGTTAGAGATACTATCAAAAGGATTGGTAAGGTAAGAAAGTCCTGCCGCGCCTTTAAAGGAGAAAAGCACCCCGTCTCCAAGCCGGTAAGAGGGTTCCAGAAAATAAGCGGCGGTAATGCTCTCACCCAATAGTGCTACATCGTAATCATAATATGCAAGCAAAAGGCCCTGTCGTGGATAGCATCGGCAAATGGCCAGGGAAGTCGAGTCGTTTCGCTGCCAGCTAATTATGGTTTCAATACCGGTTGGCCTTGCCCCCTTTGTATTTTGAACATCTTCAGAATGCGCAAAAATTGTCCCATGTTGGACTCCCAGGCCAATCGAGAAAAGCGGTTTTTGCTTAATTGTATTCGCTTTTGTTTCTACTGAATCTGTCTGGGAAAAAGTATGAGGTGTAGCGCATACGACAAAAATAATCACCCAAAGCCATTGGCGGACTTGGGTAACGGAAATCCATTGTTGCAAAGTGTGCTTAATTTTTTTCAAATCGGGTTATTGATTTGCCTCTTTTTTTTTCTTCAATATATAACTCCACACGGCCGCAATAATTGCTATTCCAACCACTATAAAGAAAGCAATATACTCGTACTTTTTACTCATATAGTTATTTGGAATATATGAAAGTGCAGCCCCAATAACTATTGCTAAGATGGTCCATAAAGATTTTCTGTTCATATGCCTTTTTAGGTTATTTATAAATCTAACTCTTTTCATCGATGCCTGAACTCTTCCTACTCCTTTATATATTTCGACATTTCTCCAAACATTTCCTGCAGTAAACAACGCTGAGTAATGTTGTTTTGAAGAAAAAATGAAGAGGTTGATCAATCTGCTTCAGCTATGTTTTCCGGGACAATTTAAAAGTATACAATGTAATTTGATCAAAAAAAGCTACCTGAGTAATTATAATTTTCAGTCTTTAATTAAGGAAAAGGAAACGTAAATTAGCCTTAAAGCTTCCGTTGTTATCGGTAAATTCTCTCGAAAATATGAAGCTGCTATTTTTAGTAATTGTAAAATCACTTCTTACCTTTTGAATTAGGTCGTCGGTTTCATCGAAATAATTAAATTCAATTTGATTTGATTCTTTTAAATAGTTCCAGACTCCAAAACTTTGACTTATTGAACAAAGAACCTGGTCATCAAATGCCGGCCTGTCCAGGATAATTTCACGAAAGGTATTATCAGGGTTCAGCTTTAGTTCTATTGTAAAGCAGTCAAGGTCATCCTTAATATCAGAGGCTGTATCCCCATCCAAATTATAATCAATTTCCCTATCAGCCTCAGCCGAAAGTAAATTCCACTCGCCGTAAAAATCTGATTCTTCAATAGTATTTAAATCATCGCCGGTACAGGAAAAAAAAAGAAATGCCAGTACACATAATAATATTCCCTTCAAGTTTTTTTTTTAGTTTATGCAGATTATTCCGTTTCTAAATGTTTTAAACAGGTTTTTCCTCCTGATTGGTTTACTCAATTCCATCATGGGAATTTAACATTTAATTTTGTTAAAAGAAATTATTAATCCTACTTTGGCTCCTTCAATTTTAAAAATCAAAAATTCTTAATGAACAAAATTTTTATTTACCTGTCTTTTCTTTTATTACCATTCCTTGCTAAATCTCAAACTACCGGTGTCGAATCCTCTATTTATGGCATGCAAACAGGTTTTCTGGGAGCCTGGGTTTATAACGAGTTAAGATTATCAAATGAAATAGCACTACGAACCGAGGTAGGTCTCGATGCAGGAATTTTTAAAAATTCTTTCAGAAATCGTGTGGGGTTTGTCCTTATTCCTGTTATTAACCTTGAGCCAAGATGGTATTATAATTTAAACAGAAGGACAGATAAATCTAAAATGACTGCGAATAATACCGGAAATTTTCTGTCTTTGAAAGGATCTTTCAACCCTAATTTATTTGCCATATCCGATAGAGAAGTTGGAAACGTCATTCCAAGTTTAGCTTTAATCCCAACCTGGGGAATTAGAAGACATATAGGAAGTCATTTTAATTATGAAACTGGAATTGGTTTTGGCTACCAGCACATCTTTGCCAAAAGTGTAGGATATTTAGAGGATAGAGGTGAGTTTGCGATAAACCTGCATTTACGCCTGGGGTATAGTTTTTAGTCCCAAGCCATCGGCCCCCAAAAGGGGAGGTGAAAAGTAAATTCATTTAAAGTTGTAGATTAATAAATGTGGAGAGTGAAAAGTTTTGACTTGTTAAAAAAGACCGCTTGCCTACTGGAATTCAGATGTTAGACCCCTTCGTAGTCTTATAGTTGTTGGTTAGCGGTTTTCAGTCGTCAGGAATCCCATTTTTTCCTTCGAAAAAAATGGGATCCTATATTAAAGGTTGAGGTATGTTTTATATGTTAGATGGTTTCTTTAAATCGTTTCCCCTTCAGATTAAATTTGAATTAATCCCCCACGGTATTGCCTTCTAATACCGTTCTCCTATTCGCAACAGCTTTCTGGATATTTTTAAAAGACTTTAAAAGGAGCAAATAAAAAATGATTATTCCTGCGATAGAAGAAAGCCATTGAAAAAGATCATTGGTTATAACATTGCTAATGGTATTAAATAGATCAAGAGGGATAACAAACAGGAGGATTTTATATGCCAGTCTTAGCAATAGTACACCCAACAATACCCAGATACCTGTTACAAATGCGAGAGAGACAAACCGCTTCAAAAAATCACGGTTATCTCCTCTTTCGTTTATCCTGAAGGCTGTATAAGTAGCCCCTATAGTAAGTAAAAGGCTTATAATATAGTGGCTAATATCCCAGTTCCAACCCGAATAAGGAGTGATTTCCGGGAGGGCAGCCAGGGTTACAAAAATTATAAGGTATGTCATTAAATATCGGAAAGCATTATGCTCGTTCAATTCTCTTTTAGCCAGTTTTCTTTCCAGCTCTCGTAATCTAAACCATATCATAGAGGTAATTTTTCTGCTTCCAAAGATAGATTTAAGCTTTAAATTGGGAAATAATTTTAATAATTTAAAGAGGAAAAGCCTGCCGCGGGAAGGAACCCCCGGAGTTAGGTTCCCCCTTACCCAATATTTTTTTGCAATTTACTTACTTCTTTCTGATGCTTTTTGGCCAGTAGCATAAAGCTCAGTGTGTAAGTCGTATACATGAAAATATTCATTGCGATCATTACCATACTACTTAATCGCACAAAATCCGGACTCTTATTTGTAAAATATACAAAATAGATAAAAATGGGGGTGGTTGTTAAAAAGTACACCACTGCACCTATGGAAATATAAAAACTTATATCTCTTTTAATGTTGAGTATACGGTAGCTTAAAAGGATCTCGAAATAATAATAAAAAATAAATCCAAGCAGGAGGATACTCCCTGTGACGTAAGTAAAGGTGGAGGTGGTATTAAGATATACATCTGTAAAAAGAAGGACCATAATGCTTGCGATTGTGTAAGCTATGACACTTAATTTCATAACTCTGTTTACCCTTTTATTCCGAATGTTCTTTCTGAAAAATGTGAGGTACACTACAAAACTCACAATAAGATATGGATTGTAGAGCCAGAAATTTTTATAGAAAAATCCGTCTTGTAAAAAGTGAAGGGATTTGTTCCAGTAGATCATTGCAGGGAACAAACCAATTGCTTCTACAAAGTAGGTTAATAAAAGAAAGTAAGCGAACATCCCGGCCGCTTTATTGCCGGGATTATTTTTATAATAATACAGGCCTGCTAATGCTGCTGCACCTTCGAGTAAAAAAACTAAATATCTTAGGTCCTGCATTAATAAATTGATGGAGGCCAGCCGGTTCCAATAGTGTTAAAAGGCTCAATATCGTAATTATTGAGATCTTTTTCTTCTTCTAACTCTGTTTCTCCGGCAACTGCAGAAACTTTTTCCTTTGTAGGTGCCAGAAAGATGGTGGAGTAGCCTTTATTTACACCGGCCGGATAGGCACCCAGGAAAAATCTTATTCCCGGCTTTGTTACCCCTTGTTCTTTTGATTTTTCACGCACATAATCCAGGTATTCCTGAAGTTCATCAAGGCTGTACCAAAAGTCGCGGGTATCTTTATATTTTCCTCCCCTCTCAATTTCCTTACCCCTGGTATCTACCCATTGCTCCTGTTGTTTTTTTGCTTCCTCAACGCTTATGCACTTTGCCGGTTTTTTCATAAAATGTAAAAATTGGTTTGTTTACGAATATTTAGAGTGTTAAAAGTATAAAAAATGAAGCCATACTCAAAGTGGCAACTAAAAAGGTGTGTGGTTTCTTAAGAAATTTATGGAAAAGAATAATTAAATTTAATACAACCATCTTCTCTCG
>DATHWA010000064.1:0-3516 GCA_035461025.1 Gillisia sp.
GATCCTACCAATAATCCTGAACTCCATGCCAAAAAGCTGGACCCCATAAAACACCGGGTATTAGAAAATGCAACAGATTATTTTAAAGTGATTGCAGAAAAAGACCAGGCTGTGCATTTTCCTTATATGTCTTTTAATTATGTAGAAAAATTTGTTGAGCAGGCTGCCAATGATCCTGAGGTGGAAGCTATAAAGATCTCCCTGTACCGGGTAGCCGATGAGTCTAATCTGACAAATTGTCTCCTTCAAGCCCTTAAGAATGGAAAACAAGTGACTGTTTTTGTAGAGGCAAAGGCCAGGTTTGATGAAGAAAATAACATTATTTGGGGCCGAAAATTTGAGGAAAAAGGTGCAAAGGTGATCTACAGTTACCCAAAGATCAAGGTGCACTCCAAGATATTACTGGTGGTGCGAAGAGAAGAAGGTAAGTTAAGGAATTACGCCTATATCGGGACAGGCAACTTCAACAGCGAAACCGCAAAGATCTACTGTGATCACGCCATCTTTACTGCAGATAAATATATAACTAAGGAGATGTCCAGGATATTTAATGTGCTGGAAGGCGATCTTATAGTACCAAGGGAAAAAAGGTTATTCATTTCCCCCTTTTCTACAAGGAGAAAAATAACCCAGCTTATAATGAATGAGATTGAAAATGCCCTTGCGGGTAAAAAAGCTGCTATTACTGCCAAGATGAACAGCCTGGAAGACCCGGAAATTATCGATTGGCTTTATAAAGCCAGCAATGCAGGGGTAAAGATAAGGTTGCTTGTACGCGGTTTTACCTGCCTCATCCCGGGAATTAAAGGAATGAGTGAAAATATTTATATGACCAGTATAGTGGACCAATTCCTGGAACATGGCCGTATTTATATCTTCGAGAATGACGGGGATGAAAAGATCTATTTTGGAAGTGCAGATCTTATGACGCGAAACCTGGACCGAAGGATAGAGGTTCTGGCTCCTGTTTGTGATGAAGAGCTTGCCCGGGAATTTAAAGATATCTTGAATATCCAATTACAGGACAATATAAAAGCACGTATTCAGGATAATGATGAAACCAATAACTACGTTAGCCGTAAAAAAGGGGAAAAGCCTATAAGGTCACAGGAAGAGATCTATAATTATCTCAGGAAAAAACATCATATATGAAAACAATAAGAGTTGGAGGGGTACCGGAACATTTCAATATGCCATGGCATTTATGCATTGAGGAAGGGGATTTTGAATATGAACATTTACATGTAGAATGGCGAGATTTCCCGGATGGCACCGGGGCTATGAATAAAGCCCTTCGAAATAATGAGATAGATGTTGCCATAATTCTTACTGAAGGAATTATTAAAGATATGACAGCAGGCAATCCTGTGAAGATCATTCAAAAATATATCGATTCACCCCTTATCTGGGGAATTCATGTGGCAGAGGGATCTCCATATAATACGATAAAGGACCTGGAAAATACCAAAGCTGCCATAAGCAGGGAAGGAAGTGGTTCTCAACTTATGGCTTATGTAAATGCGCAACGGGAGAACTGGAACCTGGGATCCCTGGATTTTGAAATTGTTGGGGATATTAATGGGGCGATAGATGCCCTTAAACAAGACAGGGCACAGTATTTCATGTGGGAGCGATTTACTACCCAACCTCTCGTGGATAAGAAGATATTTAGAAGGGTTGGAGAATGTCCAACCCCCTGGTCGTGTTTCGTAGTCGCGGCAAGGGAGGATTTTATTGAGACCCACGAACATGAACTGGCAAAAATGCTGGGGGTGGTGAATTCTAAATCTGTAAGTTTTAAAGAAGTTCCCGGGATCGAGAAATTATTGGCAGGCAGGTATGAGCAAAAACCTGAGGATATAAAAGAATGGCTGGACATAACCTCCTGGAGCCAGACCCAGATTAGTGAGGAGGAAGTAGGAAAAGTGCAGGACACATTAAAATTGTTAGGATTAATTGAGAAGGAGAAGCAGGCTTCAGATTTTATTTATAATTTGGAGGCAAATTCCTTATAAACCAATTATTTTAAATTAATGAAGAAAATAATTACTGCTGCCTTCCTCCTATTTTCTATTTCATCTTTTTCCCAACAGGTTATTGCAGAGGAAGAAGATATTCCAAAAAGAGATATTCTAAAAAATGAACTAAGCATTGGAGCTTTTAACCTGGTGGTCCTTGGAGCCCTGGATTTGGCTTATGAACGCATTATAACTCCTAACAGTAGCTGGGCTGTGGAAGCCTTTGTTCTTGCTTTGGATCGTGAGGAAGAGTATGCATCTGACTTTTATGGCAAGGATTTTTCACTTACAGGAAAGTATAAATATTTTTTCGGGGAGCGTACCGCCTGGGGTTTTTATGTAAACGGCCTTGCTATGATATCTGCAGGAGAATATGATCAACGTGTCATGAGATCTGAAGGTTGGTATGATTATGAACCTGAAAACTATGCTGACTTCGCACTTGGTTTTGGCCTGGGTGGAAAATTTGTTTCCAAGCAAGGATTTTTCCTGGATCTAAGCACGGGGATTGGCCGGAATTTATTCAATAACAACTCCCCTACTATTGTTGGGCAGTTTAATGTAAATTTAGGTTTTAGGTTCTAATTACCATACTATAGGTTCCTTTCCATTATCAGCAAGATATTGATTTGTTCTACTGAAGTGCCTGTTTCCAAACCAATGGCCCCGAATAGCACTTAATGGAGAGGGATGCCCGCTCGTAAGCACAAGATGTTTTGAGGAGTCAATTTTGGCTCCTTTCTTTTTTGCCGGGCCTCCCCAAAGTAGAAACACCACATTTTCTTTTTTTTCTGAAATGACCTCGATAACCCGGTCTGTAAATTTCTCCCAGCCTTTCTTCTTATGCGAACCCGCCTTATGGGCTCGAACCGTAAGTACGGCATTAAGCATAAGGACGCCCTGGTTTGCCCAATGTTCCAGATTCCCGGTTGCGGGAGCAGGTTTACCGAGGTCTGCCTCTATCTCTTTGTATATATTTCTTAAAGATGGCGGAATTTTTGCATCTTCATAAACCGAAAAACAAAGGCCGTGAGCTTGTCTGGGCCCATGATAAGGATCCTGCCCGAGGATCACCACCTTTACCTCGTCAAAAGTTGCCCGGTTAAAAGCTTCAAAAATATTATCGCTGGTCGGGAAACAGGTATTTTGTGAATATTCTCCCCTTACAAAGTCAAAAAGGTCCTGAAAATAGGGCTTTTGAAATTCGGTTTCAAGTTCATTATTCCAGCTTGGATGTAGATTGACCTTCATTATAATTTGAGTAAATTTGCAGAACCCAAAATTAGGCAAAAATTACTATGATAAAAATTGCAGAGAAAACCCTTATTGACCTGGAATTTCCAACGGTATGTGAACAAATAAGCCAATTTTGTATTACTTCCCTGGGAATTGAAAAGGCACTAAATATAACTCCTTATTCTACCGGTAAGAGAACCATGTTCGGTTTGAACCAGACAAATGAATATGTGAAATCCTGGCAACAGGACAGCACAATCCC
>DATHWA010000065.1:0-4408 GCA_035461025.1 Gillisia sp.
CTGCATTTCACCATATTCTAATCCGTTGTGCAGCATTTTTACAAAATGCCCGGAGCCTTCCGGTCCTATGTAGGCACAGCAGGGATCACCGTTACTGTCACGGGCCGCGATCTTTTCAAGGTATTTCCCTGCCCTTTCATAAGCTACTTTGGATCCTCCCGGCATAATGGAAGGCCCCTTTTTGGCACCTTCTTCCCCCCCGGATATTCCTGCTCCCAGGAAGAGCAACCCATTCTTTGCAAGCTCCTTTTCCCTGCGGTCACTATCCTGAAAATGGGAATTTCCACCGTCAATTATAAGGTCCCCCTCTTCAAGAAAAGGTAAAAGCCCTTCAATGACAATATCCACGGTCTTACCTGCATTTACCATTAAAAGGATATTTCTGGGTCGGCTCAAAGAATTTACAAATGATTCCAGATCATCAAACCAGAGGAAATTATATACATGAGCGTTTTCCCGGGCAAAATCTTTGGCAATGTCTACTTCCACCCCATCAACGTGCCTGTTAAAAACATTAACATTGATTCCTTTTGTAGCCAAATTGATAGCAAGGCTTTTCCCCATCACCCCCAGGCCTAAAAGTCCTATTTCTGCATCGGTAGATTGTACTTTCTGCATAATTTCTTCCATTACATTTTCTTCAGCTTTATTAACGTTGATATGTAAACCATATTCAGGATACTCCAGAGTTTCATATTGGGACTGTAATAAGGAAGGTTTAAAATAATGCCCACTTCGCCCGGATACCCGCTGCAGGATAACCTCATAATCTGAATGCAAAAACACCCATTGCAGCTCGTTTTCGGGGATGCTTTGCAATTGCTTTCTGTAAGCTTCCTTAAGAGCGGAACAGGCCAGAACAGCTCCCCCATCCTCATTCCATTTTTTTATATTTTCTGCCAGAGTTTGTAGCCAGGATTTGCGATCCTCATCCTGTAAAGGAATACCGGCGGCCATTTTTTCTACATTTTCGCGGGGATGAAAATCATCTGCATCATAAAATGGTAACTCAAGCCGGGCAGAGAGCAGCAGTCCAATCGTTGTTTTTCCCACGCCTGAAACACCACTTAATATATAAACCATACTTGTTGAATTAATTTTCAAGATATGATTTTTCTTTGAAAGGGAAATTGAGAGAAACATTAACTCTCATTTAAAATCCTCCGTATTTTATAAAGGTCACAATAAAGTTTATTTCACTTCCAAAAACCTTTACGGTATACAATTTTTGAATAATAAAATTACATAGAGCTGGAATCTAATTCTAAAAATGAATATACATCACTGGATTTCAGAATTTTACTGGTTTTCCCCCATTCATATTCTTACAAGTCTCGATTAACTTTATGACTGTCTACCCCCTATCCCTTTTTGTTATTGTCTAAGCCAGAATTTTACGTTTGGGGATGTAGGATCTCTAATAGAAGAAAATGCCCGAAAGACAAGATTTTTGAAATTGAATTTATTAACCATTTTATAAATCTCTAAAACTTTTCAATTATGAAAAACCTAAAACTATGCATTGCATCATTAATGATGTTTACAATGATCTTTACTTCTTGTAGTAAGGATGAAACTCAGATTGACAGTTCTGAAAAAGCCACTTTGTCCTTTGGGGCAATTGTTAGCGACATGCTCAACGCACAAGCAACAAAACAGGCGTTAGCAGACATTCCTGAATGTACAGATGATACTCCATCTTATGTAACAATTGTTTTATCTCAGGGTGAAACAGCAATTGTAGGATCTGAGGGAGAACCATATCGTGTAGACCTGGTTGCGGGGCAACTATTTACCCAGGAAGATTCTGAGCTTGAACTCGAACCAGGTACTTATAGCCTGGACCATTTTGCCGTATATAATGCAGGTGGAGACCTAATATGGATTGCACCCAGAGTAGGATCTGAACTGGCCGCATTTGTGGATGAACCACTACCTCTTTCAATTGATCTTAGAGCTGGAGTGAAAAAATACGTAGATGTTCCTGTTCTTTGTTTTGATGACCGTGACGTAAATGAGTATGGTTACCTGTTCTTTGAATTAGATGCTGTTCGTGCTTATGAACTATGTTTCTTCGCTAATTATTGTGATGATGACGGCAGACACTACACAGCTAATTACAGTTTGAATATTTGGTTGGGAACAAGTAATACAGGTACACTTTTATATGAAGGCCTTACACCTGAAACCGGTGTTTATGACAATGGAGATTACTATGCAAGACCAATATGTGTAGCCTTACCAATGAATGACAATCCTACAGAGGATTACATTTATTATGAAGCCACCTTATTAGACTGGGCGGAAAATTATGGAACTGCCAGCGCAATTGTTAGGAGCGGTACTTTAAGCAGAGAGGATATTGAAGCTAATTTTGGACCTGATATGACAGTTGAATATGAGCATTTAAGATTTAATTGTCCAAGCCAGGAAGAACCTACAGATCCTGTATGTTTACCTAATCCTGCCGATGGTTGTGAGAGGATCGTATTTATTGAGACTGTATCCAATAATGCTAATCCATCAGGGCAAACTCCCGCTTATCCATTATTAGATGAAAATGATGTACAAGTTGGAACTATTACATATAACCTGGTAAAAAGGCAGACCGCAAGAGACCTGTTAACCGCAAGCGTTCAATTAAATGAGGGGTGGAATGCTACTCACGCCAGATTCACATTGCCAAATTTTGATGAAGATGACGTTTGTATAAACAATATCAACGACAATAGTTTTGATATGGTTTATGATGCACCAAGTCTAACTTATCCAATACAGGCCAGAGTTGCAATGAACATTTGTCCTACTGATTAGGAAAATTGATTTAATTAATAATTCACTTGGAAAGGCTACCTCAGATAATGAGGTAGCCTTTTATTTTAGGGGTCATCCTAAGTTAAAATCTCTATATCCGGGCCAATCTCTAAAGAACAAAATTCAACCCAGCAATTGCTTGCCCATTTCCTTTTCAAACACTCTCTGCTCAGGTTAAAAAATAATTCACTTAGCATAAATCCTTAACCAGTTTGCGTATTAGAACTTTTCTCATCCATAACTAATTGATAGTCATAAGAAGAGAAGCGGAAAAAGACAGAAATAGTCTACACTTCATTAATATTAAAAAAAATAATTGTGCATTTCATCGATTAAATAAGTATTTCGCCGACTATATACATTAAATTCGCTAGCTTTAAGAAAATATTAAGAATTGATAATTTACCCTGGAGTGAAAAATTTAATGCTGTGTATAGGAATTATATTAGCCGGGACCTTTCAGGTGCTTCAGGCGCAAACTTCGGCAACAGCAAGTTTCACAGCTTCTGCAACTATAATTCAGCCAATAGGTATCACCACCACCGCCAATATGAATTTTGCTCATATTGATGCACAGGAAGGTGGTGCGGTTATTCTCACCCCCCAGAATACCCGTATGACAACCGGAGGAGTGGCTCTTGCAGGCGGGGAAGATCTCTCTGCGGCCACATTCACAGTAACAGGACAACCGGGGTTGGCATACAGCATTCAGGTGCCTACAGCAAGTTATACCCTCACCAATGGAATTGAAGAAATGATCATTGAAAACTTCACCAGCAGCCTTGGCAATGGCGGATTACTTGCAGAAGGAAAGCAGGAATTCAATATTGGAGCCACTTTAAAAGTAAACGCGGGGCAAACTCCGGGATATTATACAAGTCCGTCACCAATGGATGTTACGGTTATTTACAACTAGCTTAATTCAATTTACTCATACTTAGTAAATTGAGACATCCAAGTAAAATTCTCCTTAAGAATCTTCCTATTTTAAAAAACTGAACCTCTGAAAACTCGCTATCCATAGCAGTTTCCACTAAACCTCACCAAGATTTAGTTAATTTCCATCTAAAATACAATGGGGGAAATCCCCTATTTTGCATTTAAACGAGTATTTAGGTTCGTTAACGAATAATTTTGGCTGCTACCTGTTGTATAGCGCATCTTTGCAGCGTTAAAAACAAGAAACCCAAACCTAATAATATACCTAAATACACCTACTACTATGAAAAAAATTACTTTTATCCTTTTCGCTCTTATTGCTGGATCTACTTTCGCTCAAAGTAATGCCAACGCTACAGCAACTGTTAGCGCCGAAATAGTGGCTCCCATTGGAATTGAAGCTGATGGAAATGCTTTAAATTTTGGTACTTTTACAACTTCTGACTCTGAAGGAATTTCAACAATTATTCTTTCTCCAAATGGAACAGATAGAACTTTTTCTTCTGAAGATATGATTATTCCAAGCAACCTTACCTTTTCTGTGCCAACTTTTACTGTAACTAAAGATACGGATGCTACTTATGGAATTGAAATTGGCGTAACTGAAGCACCTATTAATGCTGGAGAATCCTTAAGTCTTACTAATTTAATTACA
>DATHWA010000066.1:0-4035 GCA_035461025.1 Gillisia sp.
TCCGTGACAGCGGAGAGTTGCACCTCAAGGGACTGGAGTTCTTTAGCTGTTTGGTCGATAAGCGATTGGTTATCCCTAATCTCCCTTATATAGCTTTTTAGATCAGCCAATTCATTGGGGTCGGGAGTTTTCAAAGTATCCAATTCCTTTTCCTGCTCCGCGATTTGCTCGGTGAGTTTGATGATCTTTTCCCTGCAACCTTCGATGGAAGGTGTAAGCTTGTCTATGGTTTTTTGGTATTCCTGCGACTTAAGCTGTAGCGCATTTATCTCCATCACCTTCTTAAGATCACGGATTTTTGCTTCCCTTTCTCCCTTCTTTGCATACTCTTTTTGGAGTGCTTCTTCAGTGTGGATAAGTTCTGCTACTTTACTTTCATATTCCGTTTTCCAGCGCTTGCAATTGGTAACAGAAACGCTATATTTTTCGAGGTCAACACCCAATTCATCCAACTGCGTGAAAAGGGGTTTGAAATGTTGAGTTGCTTTTTGGTATTGTTGGAGATTTGATTTGGACCTATCTATCTGTGGAAGCTGCTTTTGTAGTTCATCATATCGAATTTGTAGCTTATTTAGCTCCAAAAATTGCTCTCTAACGAGTTGGGATCTGCCAAATTCTGCGTCTTTTTGCGCACAGGTCTGGGCAGCTAGCTCCTCTTTTTCCTTCAGTTCTTTCAGTTGGTTTACCTGTTCCTGCAACAGTTCTTTAGTAAATTCCGCCAAACCATCCAGCTGGGTTTTGAGGGTCAGCTTTTTTTCGTATTCATGTTTTAAGAGACCTTTGGTCTGCGAACTTAGTTCAAACCGCTCCAGTCCAAAAAGGTCTTTCATCATGTCCGCCCTATCCTTGGGCTTGAGCTCTATGAAGTCTTTGAACTTGCCCTGGGGGATGATGACCGTTTGACGGAAATGGTCCATTTTCATTCCCAAAATCTCTTCTGCTCCCTGCTCCAAAGGTTCCCATGAGGTATCAGTCGCCCGATAGAATGTATGCACCGCAGGACGTACATCCTCCCAGTTATTTCTGTTACGGGAAGCGACATACTGGGCTTTATATCTGTTTTGGTTGTTTTTTCCTGCTAGGAATTCAAAAGTTATTGCTACTCTATCACTTTGAAGATTGAGCATACTGCTTTTTTCGCCACGGGTTGATAGCCTTTCCGTATTCCCATATAGGGAGAGAAGAATAGCTTCGAGTATAGAAGATTTTCCGCTTCCCACCGCACCGAATATACCAAAAAGCCCTGCGGAGGTCAATTTTGTAAAATCTATGGTCTGTTTTTCTTTGTATGAGTATAGTCCTTCTATTTCTAATGTAACTGGAATCATGTCTGTGGGCTTTGACTGGTTATTTCCTTGAAAAGAGACATCAACTCCTCATTGGGCTCCATTCCTTTCTGGGTTTTAAAAAATTTAATGAATAGCGTTTCCATATCCTCGTTGAGATCATCGGCATGTAGGGCATTATTTTCACCTTCTAACCCTGCTGTAAGCTGTGGGATCAGATTGACAATGCCGTCATGTGCCTGCATGATCGCTTTACGGGTTTGGGAGTCGATAGATTCGGCTGTGACATAAGTCAGCTCTACAAAGCAGTAAGGATTTTCCTCCAGCCATTCCAAAGTTTCTTCCAGATTATCAAACTTCTTTCGGTAAAGAGGTCTGCCGCTTTTTAAAGGGATGGGTTGGTAGTTAACGGGCTGGGCAGGTATTGCTTCTATTTTGACCACTTGCTTAACCTGATCTGCTTCACTGAAGGAGTAGGCCAGGGGTGAACTGCTGTAGATCACAGGGAGCCGCTCCCTATCCACGGCATGGTACCGGTGTAGATGGCCCAGAGCTGCATATTGGATTTGCACAGGTAAGTTTTTGGTAAATAGGGCCTGGGCACCGCCTACGTGGAGAATGGACCTTTCACTTTCCGGTTCAGGTTCGGGTTTTTCACCTTCTTTGACAAAAAAGAAGTGTCCCATAAACAGATTCACCCCCTTATCATCACAGTAAGCATCGGCTATGTTTTTCCATTTCTCGGATAAGATATTCCTTAACGACTCATCTTTGTCCCCGTCACCAAGGTACGTTTTTAACAGGACCTCATTGGCATAAGGGGCCAAGAGTACCCGCACCGGAAATTCTATATGTGGTAATTTTACTTCAATAAATCCAGGCTCACTATGTGTGATAAACATTCCGGAGCCTACCGGACCGGTACGGACTACCGTATCGTATTTACTGTAAAATATTATTCCAAGTTCCCTGGCCAGGGGATCAGGGGCCTCGACGAACTGGGTGCTGTCATGATTGCCGGAGATGGCGATGATCAGCCTTTTGCCGTTATTGGATAGCTTTTTAAGTGTTTTATATAATAATTCTACCGCTTCATGGTTGGGGTTAAAGCTGTCGAAGATATCTCCTGCCAATAGGACCAGGTCTATTTCTTCCTGATCACAAATCTGATCTATCTCCTCGAGGACTAGCCTTTGCTCTTCCAGACGGGGAAATTCCTGAAGCTTCTTGCCCAAATGCCAGTCGGCGGTGTGTAATATTTTTAGCATATATGATAGCCCTGTCAAGGTGGA
The DNA here is from genome assembly GCA_035461025.1 of Gillisia sp. Lineage (GTDB taxonomy): Bacteria > Bacteroidota > Bacteroidia > Flavobacteriales > Flavobacteriaceae > Gillisia. The sequence continues at coordinate 2,579 of DATHWA010000066.1, forward strand.
TCGGTAGGTGTAAATTTAAATTTAAGGGCTTATTTCTGTTTCACCAAAGGAGGTGTCATTAATTGTCGCAAAAGTTAGGTGACTTGTTAAATGATTTAGTATATCTATTTACTGTACTCCAATTTTCCAAAAAAGAAAAATTTCATACTAGGGTTGTATTTTTTTCTATACATTTTTTATAAAAGTTTGAATATGATCGTCTTTAAATTAATGAATTTTAAAATTTAATTTTTGTACTTCTTCCCCAAAATGGGGAACAGGTCAATTCAAATCTCCTCATTTTTTAGCTAATTGTGTCTGATAAATAAATATCAAAAAGATAATTTTTTCTTGCTTTCAATTAAATTTTAGAGCTTATTTGGATTTCTAATAAGTGGAAGTAGGTGAATGTGAGGAGGGTGGCCTAATTTTTGACTGATATAAGTGTTATGAAAAAATGGATTTTATTTAGTTGCATATTGTGTTTATTCCTTGGGTCTCAGTCAGTGAGCGAAGCTTCGGTACTAAATGAGCGGGATACCCTGCTAACAATACAGAAAGGTACAGCAAGTTTTTACGGAAAACTTTTTCATCAGAAGAAAACCGCCAGTGGCGAAACTTTTGACATGAACGAAATGACAGCTGCACACAAACACCTCCCCTTCGGTACACGGATCAAAGTTACCAATCTCACTAACGGCAAACAAGTCATCGTAAAAGTAAACGACCGGCTGCCCCCATCCAGCAGCAGGGTAATTGACCTTTCCAGAGGCGCTGCCAGACAGCTTGAAATGATTACAGATGGACTGGCTCCAGTAAAATTGGATGCCCTCAGCTTTAAGATGATCTCTACACTGATTAATTATTATGATGAAATTCCGGCAGAATTAAGGTTACGAAGATTTTTTGAACCTATTCAGCATATTCAAAATTACCAGTATATCTTTCAGGCCCCATTCATAAGTGGCGTATATCAAAAGTAAATACCTATAGTCATGTTTCCATCATGGCTATTTTTATTTGTAAAATTTGCTGCTTTATATAATATTCTCCTAGCAATACCTTATCAAATATGCGCTTATACCTTACTTTTTTTATTTGTTTGGTCATGTTACCAGCATTGGCCCAATCCGAACTGGAAGAAAAGAAAAGCATTGAAAGTACTATCCAATTATATTTTGATGGAATGATGGATAGAAATCTTTCTAAACTACAGGAAGCATTTCATCCCGAAGCGAGATTAATAGGATATAGAGGCGAGAATTTCACAGTGACTTCATTTGCCGACTGGTCTAATGCCACTTCGAAAGGTGATACAAGAGATCGTACTAAATTTAAGAATGTCCTTCTCGATGTAGAAGTCAAAGGTTATACCGCTTTAGCAAAGACAGAATTGTTCTGGCCGGGGATTTATTATTATGATTTTCTTACACTTGTTAAGATCGATGGGCAGTGGAAAATTGTTCATAAGACTTGGT
>DATHWA010000067.1:0-2406 GCA_035461025.1 Gillisia sp.
GCCTCTGGCCATAGCTTTTGCAATAGCCTCCGGGGTCTCGCCTGAAAAAGGTTTGATAACGGCGGTTGTTGCCGGGATAACCATTTCTTTGCTAAGCGGGAGCCGGGTACAAATTGGCGGACCAACCGGTGCCTTTATAATTATTATCTACGGAATTGTCCAGGAACATGGGGTAGGAGGCTTAACCATAGCCACCTTTATGGCCGGGTTTTTAATAATTGGTTTCGGATTGGCACGTTTGGGAAACTACCTTAAGTTTATTCCCTATCCGCTTATTGTTGGCTTCACGAGCGGGATTGCGATAATAATATTCTCCTCTCAAATGAAGGATTTTTTCGGCTTGAATATGGGAGAGGTCCCACCTGATTTTGTTGAAAAATGGAAAGTCTACGGAAGCAATTTCCTCGAGGTAAACTGGGTGGCTTTCACTATTGCTTTGGGCACGGTGATTATAGCCTTGAATTTCAATAAGATATATTCTAAAATTCCCGGGTCTATTGTAGCGATAGTTCTGAGCACTGTGGTGGTTTATTTTTTTGATTTACCTGTGGAAACAATTGAAAGTAGGTTTGGAGAGATCCCCAACAGCATTTCCCTTCCAGAGGTGCCCCAGGTCAACTTTGCCATTATTCAGCAATTAATTGGGCCCGCCATTGCAATAGCGCTTCTTGGAAGTATTGAGTCGTTGCTTTCGGCTGTGGTTGCCGATGGGATGACGGGTGGGCGGCATAGATCCAATATGGAATTAATAGCCCAGGGAACAGCCAATATTTTTACCGGTTTATTTGGAGGTATACCGGCCACAGGTGCAATAGCCAGAACTGCCACTAATATAAAAAATGGCGGTAGAACACCTATTTCCGGCATAGTTCACGCCATTGTTCTTTTACTTATTATGCTATTATTTGCTCCGGTTGCCAAACTTATTCCGCTTTCCTGTTTAGCGGGTATTCTGGTGGTTGTCGCCTGGCATATGGGAGAATGGCATCACTTCTTTTCCTTGTTTAAGAGCAATAGAATGGATATTGTTGTTCTTCTCACCACTTTTTTTCTTACTGTATTCTTTGATTTGATCCTGGCGATAGAAATTGGGATGATCCTTTCAAGTTTCATATTTATGAAACGAATGAGTGAAGCCACTACCATTGAAAATGCTCCCCAACTTTTAATTTCCAAAGAGGGCGACGAGGATCTGTTATTTGAACAAGAAATCCCCGAAATTCCTGCAGGGGTGATCCTGTATGAAATTAATGGACCCTTGTTCTTTGGAGCCTCTCAAAAATTCCAGGAGGTTGTAACAGATCTAAATTTTAAACCTAAAGTTCTTATCCTGAGAATGAGAAATGTTCCATTTGTTGATGCAACGGGAATAAATCGCCTGAAAGAAATTTGCCATAGGTTTGAGGAAAAGGGAATTCAAATTATTATTTCCGGGGCAAATCGAAAAGTAAAGGAGGAACTGTTAAGGGCTTCAATTTACTCCTTGATTGGTAAAAATAATATTACCGAAGATATTAACCTCGCATTGGTAAGGGTTCAAAAGATTTTAAAGTAAGATTAATTGGTCCCGGGGGTGATATCCATACTTTTCCTCAGACTGAAAATGCAATATTTTCTACTGTGCAACATATGTTACATAATTTTCACCAACTACACATTATCTTTGGGTAATAAGGGAATTATAATTCGTTATCCGTTGAATTTTTAATTTCTCTCTTCCTTAATCGGCCCCTCAGTACTCCAAACTTCTGGAGTAATTCCTTATTGATAAAACTCTTAAATTTTTATATTATTATCAATAAAATATGATTACTGTCATATTTTAATTTGGTTTTATTCAATAATTTTGGATAATAAATAAAAACTTAATCAGGAGTCGATAAGTTAAAAATGGCTCTCAGCAAGGGTTACTAAGAACTTTTACCATGAAAAATTTAGTCATATTAGGTGCAGGGACTGCGGGAACAATGATGGCAAACCATCTAAGATCAAAATTAAATAAGGATCAATGGAATATTAGTATTGTAGACCAATACAAAACTCATTATTACCAACCTGGATTTTTATTTCTGCCTTTTGATATATATACTGAAGATCAGGTAAAAAAGGATGGAAAAAAATTCCTTCCCAAGGGAGTCAATTATATTCTGAAAAAGATAGAACAAATTTTTCCCGAAGAGAACAAAGTTCAGTTGGAAGACGAAACTTTGAATTATGACTTGTTAATAATTGCGACAGGATCCAAAATTGCTCCTGAAGAAACAGAGGGAATGAAAGGCAAGAACTGGCACAAAAATGTGTTTGATTTTTATACCTATGAAGGTGCTCTAGCCTTACGAAATAAACTAAGGGAATTCAAAGGGGGAAAAGTGATTGTTCATTTTACTGAAATGCCCATTAAATGCC
>DATHWA010000068.1:0-8315 GCA_035461025.1 Gillisia sp.
TTACTCTTTTACCTTTAAAGTCTTTCAAAGTAATGGAAGAAAGGTCTGTTTTCACAAGTTCAAAATGTGGAGCTCTTTCACCTATTTCAGGAAGATTTCCATAAGTATTAATTCTCTTATCTCTTATCGTGATCTGCGACATTGTTTTGAGTTTTTATTATTGAATAGCTAAATTTACTGCTTATGTCATAGGCTTTTACTAAAATTATCATAAAAACAACAAGGGCTGTTTTAAATTTTAAAACAGCCCTTGTAAAGAATTAATTTTAAGGATTTAGCGGTCTATAGAACCCATAACTTTCTGCATAAAATTGTTACAGGCATCTTTTTCCGGAGTACCTTCTTCTATCATTTGGTGCACTTCAACAGCGCCGCATAAATTGGAGATAAGTTCTCCTATAACATCCATTTCCTCATCTGTGACAGAGCGGTGTTCTGTAAAACTTTCCAGAACCTCAATGGTATGTTGTAATTTTTCGGCGTCGTTGTTACGCTGTAAATGTCTAATTACTGGCAACTTCATTTACTAAGTCTTTAAGCAGTTCAAATTTATTGGTTTGAACCTGGTTAATTAAACTTCCGTTTCTAAAGGTTGCAAAGGTTGGAAGATTGTTCACGTTAGCCATTTTTCTGGATTCCGGAAATTTTTCAGCATCTACCATTAAAAAGGTAGCCTGCTCATTTTCTCCGGCCAGTTTTTTAAACTTTGGCTTCATAACCCGGCAGTTACCACACCACCCGGCCATATACTGAACAACTACAGTATCACCTCCTGCAACTATTTCATTTAAATTATCCTGTTCTAATTCCTTTACCATAATGGTGATTTTTTAGTTAGCGCTTGTGCTAAGGTAAGATGCAACACCTTCACGGTTTGCGTTCATGGCTTCTTTACCCTCTTCCCAGTTTGCAGGACAAACCTCTCCTTTTTCCTGAACATGGGTATAAGCATCTACAAGACGCATAAATTCTTTTACATTTCTTCCAAGTGGCATATGGTTTACGCTTTCATGAAAGATAGTTCCTTCTTCATCTATTAGGTAAGTAGCACGGTAGGTTACATTGTCACCTTCTACTGTTACAGCTCCGGTTTCCTCGTCATACTGCTCATTGGATATATCAAGTATACCTAATTGAGAACTAAGGTTACGGTTAGAATCAGCAAGGATTGGGTAAGATACCCCTTCAATACCACCATTATCCTTAGCAGTGTTTAACCATGCAAAGTGAACCTCTGCAGTGTCACATGAAGCTCCTATAACTTTTACATTTCTCTTTTCAAACTCTCCAAGAGCTTCCTGGAAAGCATGTAATTCTGTTGGGCATACAAAAGTGAAATCTTTAGGATACCAGAATAACAAAACTTTTTTGTTGTTCTTTTGGGCCTCTTCAAGAACATTGATCTTGAAAGTATCTCCCATTTCATCCATTGCGTTTACACTTAAATTTGGAAATTTTTTTCCTACTAAAGCCATATAAATTATTGTTTAGATTATTACTTATTTTCAGTGTGCAAATTTAAGAAATCATTGCGCTCATCAAACCTTTAAAAATTCTAAATTCCTATTCTAAAATAGATTTAATTTATGAGATCAAGAATTAGTTATAGGGAAATTCTATATATGATTCATTAACCCCTTATTTACTAGTTGTTTGAAGTGATAAGCTGTCTAATTTTGATGTTCAAGGCTGCGTAAAGCAAGGTAGTGAACGGACTAAGATAATTGAAGAAGGCATAACCAAAATAGGAAACAACCGGGACACCCAGAACCTGACTGTGATAAGCTCCACAGGTATTCCACGGGATAAGCACAGAAGTGACTGTACCGGAATCTTCCAGGGTACGGCTTAGATTTTCAGGGGCAAGACCTTTATCCCGATATGCTTTTGCAAACATTTTACCCGGTACCACGATAGCAAGGTACTGGTCTGATGCGGTAGCGTTAAGAGTAAGACAGCTAAAGACAGTGCTGGCAAAAAGTCCAAAGGTAGTATGGAACATATTTAGCAGGGCTTCACTTATTTTGGCAAGAGCCCCAATAGCTTCCATGATGCCACCAAATACCATAGCACATATAATAAGCCATATGGTACCAAGCATTCCGGCCATTCCCCCGGATGAGAAGAGATCGTTAAGATCCTCATTATCGGTTACCACGGAAGTATCAACAGTTATCGCATTCATTATCCCGCGATATCCACTTATAAAATCAAGACTTTCAGTTCCTGCTATTTGTGCAACTATTCCCGGCTGAAAGATAAGAGCTGCTGCAGCTCCCATTAATGTCCCCAGAAGAAGCGCTATTAAAGGTGAAACTTTTTTAATGATGAGGGCTATTACAATCACAGGAACCAGGAATAACCATGGGGAAATACTGAAAGATGATTGTATAGAGTTAAGGATCGTAGTAGTATCTGTAACACCGGTTACATCGAGGTTGAGTCCTATAATTATAAATATAATGATCGTAAGAGTAATTGTTGGTACTGTAGTGAGGGTCATATACCGAATGTGGGTAAAAAGATCTGTTCCGGCCATTGCGGGTGCCAGGTTGGTGGTATCGCTTAAAGGCGATAGTTTATCTCCAAAATATGCGCCTGAAAGAATAGCTCCGGCCGTCATCCCTACAGAGATTCCTAATGCTTCCGCAATTCCTATTAAGGCTATACCAACAGTGGCTGAGGTGGTCCAGCTACTTCCTGTGGCTACAGAAATTACCGAACATATAATCACACACGCAGCTAAAAAAATTGTGGGATTAAGGATTTGCAAGCCGTAATAGATCATTGTGGGGATAATTCCGCTAACCAGCCACGTACCTGCCAAAGCCCCAACCATAAGTAAAATAAGGATTGCTCCTGCAGTGCTCTGTATGTTATTGGCAACTGCATCTATCATGTCATTGTAATCTACTTTATTAAAGTAGCCTACAATTGCTGCTATGGCACCTCCCAGTAGTAGTACAAACTGGTTGGAGCCGCTTAGAGAATCATCTCCAAACACATACACATTAAATCCAAGCATAGCCACCAGGGCTATTACCGGTATGAGTGCTTCCCAAATGCTTAATTCTTTATTTTTTATTATAGGTTCATGCTCAAAGGAAGTATCCTGATTCTCCATCAAATAGGGTATGTGGTCTTCAGACTAAAAAAAATAAAATCCCTGAAGATCTATGGTTGCTAATTTTCGGTTGTAATGTTACGATTTTCGAAGAAATTGAGCAAGCCTAATTACAGATGTTGCTTCAGCGCTGTGGCGTTTCTTTATTTTAAATCTTTTTCAATCTAATTTCTGAAGCATTTCATCAGTTCAACGAAAGGGGTTCTGAAGCTGCTTCAGAGAAAAAAAATTTAATGAAAAGTCATTCTTCTCCTGCAGAAAGATATTTCTCGATAGTTTATTAAGAATAAAAAATACCGGATTTTTTAGGTCCGGTATTTTTTTAGTTATCGATAAAAAGTTTTGTTCTAAGCTTCTACACCATTTAAGATCCCTACTTCATCCATACATTCTTTCATCATTTTGTAGGTGCGTTCAATATCATTGTCAAGGCCAATGGAGAAACGAATAAGCCCGTCACTTAATCCCATTTCCTTTTGTTCTTCTTCCGGGATTTCAGACGAGGTAGAGCTTCCGGGAGCACTAAAAAGGGTTTTGTAGAAACCTAAGCTCACCGCGAGGTACCCAAGATTTTTCTCCTGCATTAACTCCATAAGTTCATTGGCTTTATCCAGGCTTCCTACATCTATGGTAAGCATACCCCCAAATCCGTAATCTGCATTCATCATTTTCTTAAATAGTTCGTGGCTAGGGTGGGAAGGAAGACCTGGGTAAACTGTTCTAAGACCATCAGCTTCAAATTTTTCAGCCAGAAACGTGGCGTTTTTGCTATGTTGCTTTATTCTTATATGCAGGGTCCTCATATTTTTAAGGATAGATGCAGATCTTAAACTGTCCATAGTTGGCCCAAGAAGCATATTCGCGCCATCATTCACACTTCGCAGGGAATTGATAAAGTCCTGGCTCCCGCAGGTAACTCCTCCTACAGTATCGCTGCTCCCGTTGATGAATTTGGTAAGGCTGTGTATCACAATATCAGCACCCAGTTCCACAGGAGTAATGGAGAGCGGGGAGAAGGTGTTATCCACCACTAAAGGAATATTATGTTTTTTGGCTATTTTAGAAAGAGCTTCAATATCTGCAACTTCCAGTAGCGGATTACTAACAGACTCACAATACAAAACCTTAGTGTTCTCGTTTATTGCTGCCTCTACGACATCCAGTTTTGTAATATCTACAAAAGATGTTTCAATATTAAGACGCGGGGCGAAATTTTTAAGAAAAGCATAGGTTCCTCCGTAAATGGTTCGGCTGGAAACTATATGGTCTCCTGCCTGGCATAACTGAAGCAAAGTTCCTGTGATAGCGCCCATTCCTGAAGCTGCTACATTGGCGGTCTCAGTTCCTTCCATTGCTGCGAGCGCTTCTCCCAAATAAAGGTTTGAAGGAGAGGAGTGCCTGGAGTACAGGTAGCACCCATCTGCATTTCCTTCAAAAGTATCAAACATTGTTTTTGCTGAAAGAAAAGTATAGGTAGAAGAATCTGATATTGATGGGTTCACACCTCCAAATTCACCGAAGTATTGAAGATCCTGAATTTGATTGGCAGGTTTGTATTTCATGATAGGAAAGATTAAATAGTTAGTAACCAAATTTCGAAAATAATAGTTCTAAAATCAAGGGTGACGCCGTTATTCAGAAAATAAAACTATAAAGATGGAATAAGTCCGATTATAATAGGGATAATAACTATCTTGGATTTCTTTAACCGATTTTTTTTCAGAAATATGAAATTAGATGACATTGATATAAAGATCCTGCGGCAGCTTCAGCAAGACAGTAAAATAACCAATAAAGAACTTTCCGGAAAATTGGATCTTTCTGTGACGGCTATTTATGAGCGCATCAAACGCCTCGAAAGGAATAAGGTTGTAGCCAGATATGTCGCTCTTTTAAATCCGGAGAAAGTGGAAAAAGGTTTTACCGTCCTTTGCCAGATCAAGCTACTACAGCATACAAAATCCTATATGATAAAATTCGAGGCAGAGGTTGCCCGGCTCCCGGAGGTGCTGGAATGTTATCATGTGAGCGGGGAATATGATTATAATTTAAAGGTGGTGGTGAAGGATATGGAAGCCTATCGGGAATTCATGGTAACAAAACTTACCACTCTGGAACATATTGGCAGTACCCAAAGCACTTTTATAATTAATCAGGTGAAGAATACAACGGCTTTGCCTTTTTAAATCTTACCCAAAATATGGAGTTTCTGTATTGGAAGGTCGCAGGGAAATTTGTATCTTATTTACTAGAATCCTAAAGGGATTTTTAGATAAGAATTAAACTAAAATTTGTTGATATGAATACGCCAAAAGTTCCTAATTCCAAAGGTGCGTCTACCGCGCAATCATCAAAAAAAGGACATGTGACCCATTCTGAAGAGGAACCTATTTCCCCGGAGGCTAATGCCAAAATGGATAAGAAGTTCAAAACTGCTGAAGAAATTCCGCTTAAAAAGAAAAAATCTGTTCCCAAAGACTCGACCGCACAAAGAGGGAAAACTCCGGATTCTAAATAATTTCCTTTTTTAATTATTTCCTTATAATCCTGCCGAAAAATTCCTTTCGTTGGGAGGATTGCCAATTGCCCATTGAAGAGAATAATTGTACTTTTGTTACTCACGTGAAAAATAATTAAAAAAACACTTATGAGTAAATATGATGTAGCAGTAATTGGGTCCGGTCCCGGGGGATACGTGGCCGCTATTCGCTGCGCACAACTGGGAATGAAAACTGCGATCATTGAAAAATATTCTACATTAGGAGGTACCTGCTTGAACGTGGGATGTATTCCAAGTAAGGCGTTATTGGATTCTTCACACCATTATGACGATGCTGTAAGGCATTTTGAGGAGCATGGAATAGAAATTCCCGGCGAGGTGAAGATAAACCTGGAGCAGATGATGAATAGAAAAGCTGCAGTGGTAAGCCAAACCTGTGATGGGGTAAAGTTCCTTATGGACAAGAACAAAATAGATGTTTTCCATGGGGTTGGTTCCTTTAAAGATGCTACACATATTAATATAGATAAAGCTGAAGGTGGTACAGAGACCATTGAAGCAAAAAATACCATTATAGCTACGGGTTCAAAACCATCCAGCCTGCCTTTCATTGAACTGGATAAGGAAAGGGTGATCACTTCTACCGAAGCTTTAAAACTAAAAGAGATCCCAAAACATATGATAGTGATTGGGGGAGGAGTAATTGGTCTTGAACTGGGGCAGGTTTACAGCCGTCTCGGGGCAGATGTAACCGTGGTAGAGTATATGGACAGGATCATTCCAACAATGGATTCTGCCTTGTCTAAGGAGCTTACGAAAGTTCTTAAGAAACAGGGAATGAAGATCAACGTTAGCCATAAAGTTAAATCGGTTGAAAGAAAAGGGGATGAGGTGATTATTAAGGCCGATGATAAGAAAGGAAAGGAAGTTGAATTCAAAGGCGATTACTGCCTCGTATCTGTAGGTAGAAAACCTTTTACAGATGGTCTTAATGCCGATGCTGCAGGAGTGGAAATTGGAGAACGCGGAATGATCACCGTGAACGAGCACCTGCAAACCAATGTGAAGAATATCTATGCGATTGGAGATGTGGTAAAGGGAGCCATGCTTGCGCATAAAGCGGAAGAAGAAGGAACTTTTGTTGCTGAAACTATTGCGGGACAAAAACCACATATAGATTATAACCTTATTCCTGGAGTAGTATATACCTGGCCGGAAGTTTCTGCAGTTGGTAAAACTGAAGAAGAACTTAAGGAAGCTGGAGTAGAGTACAAAGAAGGAAAATTCCCAATGCGTGCTTTAGGACGTTCCAGAGCCAGTGGAGATACAGATGGTTTGGTGAAAATCCTAACCAATGCAAAAACCGATGAGGTTCTTGGCGTGCATATGATAGGTGCACGGGTAGCCGATCTCATTGCTGAAGCGGTAACCGCAATGGAATTCCGCGCATCTGCAGAGGATATTTCAAGAATGAGTCACGCCCACCCAACCTATGCTGAAGCTGTGAAGGAAGCAGCCTTAGCTGCCACTGGGGACAGGGCACTGCATATTTAAGATTAATTTTGGTTAAAGCAAAATGCCATTTTTAAAAAGCTAAGTCCTTTTTTTAAATGGCATTTTCTATTGTGTATATTTAACCTTAGCAATACATTACCGTAAATCTTTTTCAGACATTTAGATTTACATTTGAAAATAAAAAATGAAAATACTTTTATACCTCCTCTTTCTCCTCTTCATCCCTGCATCTTTAGTTGCCCAGGATAAAACTGAAAAAAGTTATGTGTTGCTGGTTTCATTTGATGGATTTCGACATGATTATGTGGAAAAGTACGATGCAGAAAATTTTAAAAAATTTATTGCTGAGGGAAGTGCCGCAAAAAGCCTGATTCCCTCTTTTCCAAGTAAAACCTTTCCCAACCACTATAGTATTGTTACCGGTATGTACCCGGGAAACCATGGCCTGGTGGGCAATATTTTTTATGACAGCATCAGGAATACCACCTACTCCATAGGAAACAGGGAAGTGGTAGAGGATCCTTTTTATTACGGCGGAACGCCTTTGTGGCAGCTCACGCAGGAAAATGGTTATAAATCGGCTTCCTATTTCTGGGTTGGTTCAGAAGCGCCGGTGAAAGGCAGTTATCCCGATTACTATTATCGTTATAATGAGGAAATTCCGAATAAGGAAAGAATAGAACAGGTGATGAAATGGCTCGAGCTTCCTGAACAGGAAAGACCGCGTTTTATTTCCCTGTACTTTTCGTTGGTAGATAGTGAAGGCCACGCAACCGGTCCGGACTCCGGGGAATTGGCCCTCTCAGTAAAAGAAGCCGATTTTCTTATAGGTGACCTGATGGAAAAATTAAAAGAAGTAGATCTACCGGTAGATGTAATTATTACTTCAGATCACGGGATGAAACAAGTGGAAGTGAAATCTAGTATAGATCCCGATCCAATATTAAAGGAAGTCCCATCTGAAGCTAATATAATTAGAGACCAGATAATTTCACATGTTTATTTACCTAAGGAGTTGGTGGAAAGTACTTATAAGATACTCAAAACAAAAGAGGCAAATTTTAGGGTTTATAAAAAAGAAGAAATGCCCGAAAATTTACATTACAATTATAACTATCGCATTGGGGATATTTTGCTTTTGGCCGACCCCGGTTATATCTTCAACAATAAATCCTT
>DATHWA010000069.1:0-2794 GCA_035461025.1 Gillisia sp.
AAACCTTGGTAAAAACATAATAATCTACCCAATTTACAAAGGGATTTGCGGGGCTTTCGTATCTTTGAAATTCCCATGGAAAAAGCTTTTAAAAACCTTATTAAATCAGATTTTCCCGACCTTGGAAGCGCAAGGCTCCTCCTCGCCGTAAGTGGTGGGGTAGATAGTGTAGTGCTTGCTCATTTATGCAAAAAAGCCAAACTGGATTTCTCCATTGCTCACTGCAATTTTAATTTAAGGGAGGACGAGAGCGATGCAGATGAGGAGTTTGTAATGGAACTGGGTGATGCACTCGAGGTGGAGGTTTTTTCTGAAAGTTTTGATACGGCAGCTTATGCAGAGGAAGCCGGGATCTCCATTCAAATGGCTGCCAGAGACCTGCGGTATGACTGGTTTGAAGACCTGCGGGGAACTCTTAAATATGATTTCATCCTCACCGCCCACCATGCGAACGATGACCTCGAAACCTTTATTATAAACCTTGTACGCGGTAGCGGACTTGAAGGTTTTACCGGGATTAAAGCCCGTAATAACAAGATCATTCGCCCATTTCTCACTTTTTCCAGAAGAGAGATTGAAGCTTATGCACGCGAAAATCATATAAGCTGGCGGGAAGACAGCAGCAATGCCTCCTCAAAGTATATGCGCAACAGGATTCGGCATCAGGTCATTCCGGTGCTGGAGGATCTTAATCCGCAGTTGTTGCAAAGTTTTACACTTACCCAGGAGCACCTGCAGGAAAGCTTTGATCTTTTGGAAGATTATGTGGGCTTGCTTTATTCTGAAATTGTTTCTAAAACAGAACATGGTTATAGCCTGAAGATAAATGTTCTGCAGAAGGTCCCAAACACCCGGGCCGTACTTTACCATTTACTGAAAACTTTCGGTTTTACTGAGTGGAATGATGTCCACGACCTGCTGAAAGCACAACCGGGGAAAATGGTTTTTTCAGCTACCCACAGGTTGATAAAAGACAGGGAATACCTTCTGCTAACAGAAAAACCTTCAGAAACAGAAGATCGGGTTTATGAGATTTCTGAAGGTGAAGAAATCGTTATGCTCCCTCCCGGAACCTTCAGCATAGAAGAAGTTGAAGACATTGGAGAAACAGCGCCAAACGTACTTTATGTAGAAAGGGAAAAACTGGAATTTCCACTTGTTTTACGGAAATGGCAGGAAGGCGACCTTTTTTATCCCTTTGGAATGAAAGGAAAGAAAAAGATTAGCGACTTTTTCAAAGACAAAAAATTATCTTTGCCTGAGAAGGAAAATACCTGGCTTCTTTGCTCGGGAGACAGGATTGCATGGGTGGTAAATCATCGTGCAGATGCGCGTTTTGCCGTAACAGATCCTTCAAGGAAAATATTAAAAATTACCTACTCCTTATGAAATATTTCTGGACCTTGATCCTGCTTTTTACCACGATTTTTTCTACAAATGCCCAGGTTTTCGGAACAGCCGATAACTCCCAGATCGCAGATCCCATTGAGTGGGAAGCAAAGATCGATAAACATACTGATAGTACTGCAACCCTAATCTTTATTGCAAAGCTGGACAAAGGCTGGCATTTATATTCCCAGGAGGTCGATGAAGACGGTCCTATTCCAACGACTTTCACCTTTACAAAATCTCAAGGGATCGAACTCCTGGGAGAAATGGAAGAGCCGGATGTTCCTGTTATTTTTGATGAGGTTTTTGGAATGGATATCAAATTTTTCAAAAATGAAGCAGAATTCCGCCAGGAAATAAGAATTTTGGATCCCGAAGCACTTGTTGAAGTAGAGGTGGAATTTATGGTTTGCGATGATGAACAGTGTCTGCCCCCGGATACAGTCCCGTTCCAGATCTCTATGAGTAACAGTGAAGCTGTGCAGGGTTATGGTGACCTTGATCTAAGTGAAAAAGATCGCGAGCAAACCGCTGCCCTGGATATCAACATTCAGGGATGGGAGGCTTATGAGCCGGAGGAGGAAGAAGGTAGTGGTTATATGACTATTTTCCTGCTCGGTTTTGTTGGAGGTCTTATTGCCCTTCTAACCCCTTGTGTTTTTCCTATGATCCCACTTACGGTTTCATTTTTTACAAAGGGAGCAAAAACCCGTAAAAAAGGACTTGTAAATGCTATCCTGTACGGGGTATTTATATTTCTTATCTACCTCCTTTTAAGTGTTCCTTTCCATTTACTCGATAATATTGCACCGGAGATCCTTAATAACATCTCTACCAATACAACCCTTAATATTGCATTCTTTGTGATATTTATTGCGTTTGCATTCTCCTTCTTTGGTTACTACGAAATTACCCTTCCCAGCTCCTGGAGCAGTAGGATGGATGATAAGGCTTCCAGTTTTGGAGGTATAGTCGGTATATTTTTTATGGCAGTCACTTTGGCGCTGGTTTCTTTTTCCTGTACAGGCCCTATTTTAGGTTCCCTGCTTGGAGGATCGCTTACAACAGATGGTGGGGCTACCCAGCTTTCTTTCGGAATGGGGGGCTTTGGTCTTGCACTTGCACTACCATTTGCTTTATTTGCTCTATTTCCTAATTGGCTTAATTCGCTGCCAAAAAGCGGTGGCTGGTTAAATACAGTAAAGGTAGTATTAGGTTTTATAGAACTTGGCCTCGCATTTAAATTCTTATCCAATGCAGATCTAGTTGAGCACTGGGGAATTCTTAAAAGAGAGATCTTTATAGGGATATGGATCCTAATTGCAATTGGCCTGATGCTTTATTTATTTGGACTTATTCGATTCCCTCACGATGTTCCAAAACAGAAAATAAGCAAAGTACGCTT
>DATHWA010000070.1:0-6219 GCA_035461025.1 Gillisia sp.
TAACTTCCAGTACTTCTTTTTTAAATCGCTTTCCGTTACAAACCTCACATTCAAGGTGAACATCTGCCATGAACTGCATCTCGATAGTTACCTCTCCTTCACCTTTACAGGTTTCGCAGCGGCCACCTTCCACATTGAAAGAAAAATGCTTTGGCTGGAACCCGCGGATGTCTGATAACTTTTGGCTGGCAAATAAATTCCGAATATCATCATAGGCTTTGATGTAGGTGACGGGGTTTGACCTGGAGGATCTTCCAATAGGATTCTGGTCTACGAACTCTATGGAAGTGGTGTTTTTAAAGTTACCTTCCAGGCGGGTAAAATGTCCCGCTTTTTCTCCATAGCCACCTGTTTCCTTCTGCAGCGCAGGGTAAAGGATTTTCTTTATAAGTGTACTTTTTCCGCTTCCTGAGACTCCTGTCACTGCTGTGAAAACCCCAAGCGGAAAGGTTACATCTATATTCTTGAGATTGTTTTCCCTTGCTCCAATTACTGTTACTTCCTGTTTCCAGCTTCTTCTCTTTGTAGGAACCTCAATACGCATTTGATCATTAAGATATTGAGCTGTAAGGGAGTTTTGTTTTAGGATCTCCTCAAATGTTCCGGTAGCGACCACATTACCACCGTGGGTACCTGCTTCCGGGCCAATATCAATAATCTCATCTGCCGCCTTCATAATATCCTCATCGTGCTCTACCACAATAACAGTGTTCCCGAGATCCCTGAGTTTTTTAAGTACTCCAATCAGTCGTTCTGTGTCTCTTGGGTGAAGGCCAATGGAAGGTTCATCAAGAATATACATCGAACCAACAAGACTACTTCCTAAAGAAGTTGCCAGGTTGATCCTTTGTGATTCCCCACCGGAAAGGGTATTGGATTTTCTGTTGAGGGTAAGGTAATCCAGGCCTACATTGGAAAGAAATTCCAGTCTGTTATTGATTTCGGCCAACAGTCTTTTTGCTATCTGTGTATCATATTCATTAAGTTCAAGATCCTTGAAAAAAGCTCTAACCTTATCCAATGGTTTTTCAACAAGATCTGTAATGGTTGCACCTCCAACCTTTACATAATTTGCTTCAGGTCTAAGGCGCTTACCTTTGCACATGGTACATTTTGTCTTCCCTCTGTACCGGGATAACATAACTCTATTCTGAATCTTATAGGCTTTGGATTCCAGGAATTCAAAAAAGCTATTCAGACCTTCAAAATGCTCATTCCCGGTCCAGATTAATTCCTTCTGGGCATCGGTTAATTCAAAATAGGGCTTATGAATAGGAAATTTAAATTTATGAGAATTGTTCACCAATTGATCTCTATACCAGCTCATGCTTTCGCCCCTCCAGGGAAAGATTGCATTCTCATAAACAGATAATCCGGTATTTGGGATCACCAGGTCCTCATCTATTCCAATTACATCTCCATAGCCTTCACACTTAGGACAGGCACCATACGGATTATTAAAACTGAAAAGGTGAACATGAGGCTCTAAAAAGGTTATACCATCCAGCTCAAATTTATTGCTGAATTGCCTAAGATCACCGTTTGATAATCGTTCAATAAAAAGCTCTCCTTTTCCTTCAAAAAATGCAACCTGGGTGGCATCTGCAAGCCGATTGTAAAAATCTTCCTCGTCTTTAGTCACTATTCTGTCTACTACCAGCCATACGTCTCCTTCTTTCAGAGATTCCAGATCAATTTCATCTATCCTTACAACCTTATCCTTCACTTTGATCCTGCTATATCCTTGTTGTAAAAGAACTTTTAGTTTTTCAGCAAGTGTGCGCCCTTCTTCTACATGAATAGCGGAAAGTAACAGGAGTTTTTCCCCCTGCTCGAAGGATTTAATATAATTTACAACATCTGTAACCGTGTCTTTCTTAACCTCATTTCCGGAAACAGGGGAGTAGGTCCTTCCAATTCTGGCGAAAAGTAATTTCAGGTAATCATAGATTTCAGTAGAAGTGCCTACGGTAGAACGCGGATTGGTTGAATTCACCTTTTGTTCTATGGCAATGGCCGGTGCGATTCCTTTTATATAATCCACCTTCGGTTTATTGAGACGTCCCAAAAATTGGCGTGCGTAGGAGGAAAGGCTTTCTACATAACGGCGTTGACCTTCAGCATAAAGAGTATCAAAAGCAAGGCTGGATTTCCCCGATCCCGAAAGGCCTGTGATAACCACCAGTTTATTTCGGGGAATTACTACATTTATGTTCTTGAGATTGTGAAGTTTTGCACCTTTTATTATAATATTTTTCCGGGGATCTACCCCGGCGAGATCAACAGCCATAGTGTGTATTTTCATTCAATTGGCAAAGGTACTTAATAAGAAGCAGTGTAGAAAGTGGAGTAATTCAGTAAAAAATGTTAAAAAAAACACTGCCTACTTGGTTATGTTAAAAATATGTTGCTATATTTGAATCTCAAACGAACTTATCCAAATTCTATTGCCTATTGCATAAAGTTACTTTTACACTTTTAACCTAACCTACAGGTATCCCCTATAATACCTGGATTAAAGTAACTATTATGGAAAATTCAAGTGCAACAGATGCTGCTTTGGTACGTTCGTACCTTCAGGGGAATGAGAGCTCATTATCTACCCTTATTACCAGACACCAACATCGTATTTATAGCTTTATTTATTCCAAGGTCTTTGACAAGGACATTGCAGAAGATGTGTTTCAGGATACCTTTATTAAAGTTATTAATACCCTTAAACGTGGTAAATATAATGAGGAGGGAAAATTTCTTCCATGGGTTATGAGAATTGCTCATAATCTTATCATTGACCACTTCAGAAAAAATAAAAGAATGCCTATGTTCGAGAACAAAGGAGATTTTAATATATTTTCTGTTTTGTGCGATAGCGAATTGAATATTGAAAAGCAACTCATCAAGGACCAGATCGAGTGTGATGTGCAGGAATTGATCAAGGAATTACCGGCAGATCAACTGGAAGTTCTTACAATGAGAATCTACAAGGATATGAGTTTCAAGGAAATATCTGAGCGTACCGGGGTGAGTATTAATACCGCTCTGGGAAGAATGAGATATGCATTAATAAATCTCCGGAAGATAATTGAAAAGCATAACTTAATTTTAACAAATTAAACTGCAATATCCCCCTTTAGGTTGCGTTATTCTTAAACATTAACACAAATCAAAATAATGGGGAAAATTTACACTAAATCTTCGAAAGGAGAACATTTGAGAAACTTGAATCCAAAAAAAGAAACGATTAGATTTCTTCTTAATTATTCAAAGGCCCTACGCATCACGGAGTACAAGTCGATGAAATTTGACACGCTCCTGAATTAAATAAAAAAGACCTGCTTATTAGCCTGCAGGTCTTTTTTTTATTTTTTGGATTTTGATTGCTAAAGGATTTTACCTTTTCTTGTTGTAATATTCTTTTATTACACTTTTTCTTCCTATAGTCCTGGTTATAATATCTTTTTCCAGATCCCAGCCTCGTGCAGGGGAATACTGCCTGCCATACCAGATGATCTGTAAATGCAAAATGTTCCAGAGATCCTTAGGGAATAATCTTTTTGCGTCTCTTTCAGTTTGTACCACATTTTTGCCGTTACTTAAGTTCCAGCGGTACATTAATCTTTGGATATGAGTATCTACGGGAAATGCGGGCACATTAAAAGCCTGGGCCATAACTACACTGGCTGTTTTATGTCCTACGGCAGGTAGGGATTCCAGCGCTTCGAAATCAGCAGGGACCTGTCCGTTATACTTATCGATTAATATATGAGAAAGGCCGTAAATGCCTTTGGCTTTCATTGGTGATAGACCCACAGGTTTAATAATATCCCGGATTTCATCTACTGAAAGTTTTATCATGTCATAGGGATTGTCGGCTATATTGAAAAGTATGGGAGTGATCTGGTTTACCTTGACATCTGTACTTTGGGCTGAAAGTAATACGGCGATCAATAAGGTATAGGGATCTTTGTGGTCTAAAGGGATGGGTACCTGCGGATATATTTCTTTTAAAGTATCAATAACGAACTGTACCTTTTCCTTTTTGGTCATAATGCTTACATTTATACCAAAAGTAATAATTATGACGACATTAAAAGAAGGAGATAAAGCTCCTGATTTCTCCGTTCCGGATCAGGACGGGAATACGATTCAGTTATCCAATTACAAAGGAAAAAAGCTGGTGCTGTTTTTCTATCCAAAAGCAAGCACCCCGGGCTGTACTGCAGAGGCCTGCAACCTTCGGGACAATTGGGAACATTTTCAGAAAAAGGGATATGAAATCTTAGGCGTAAGTGCCGACTCTCAGAAAAGGCAGCAAAACTTCCGAAATAAATACGAGTTGCCTTACCCCTTATTGGCAGATGAAGACCGCGAGGTTATCAATGCTTATGGAGTTTGGGGACCCAAGAAATTTATGGGCAAGGAGTATGACGGAATTCACAGAACCACCTTCGTGATCGACGAGGATGGAAAGATTAAGGACGTTATTGGAAAAGTAAAGACGAAAGAGCATTCTGCCCAGATATTGTAGATTCAGGCAGGTAGAAAATGAATTTTCTGGTTAGGAAATTGGAGGTTTTGGATCCTGAAATAAAGAGATTCAATCCAACCCTTTATTTCAGGATCTCAGCCTTTTGAATTGTGGCTGTATTTTCGCAGTTCTCGATTTGCAATTCCAGTCTCCTTTCCTGAAACTCACCGGAAACGAAATAGATATTACAGGGTTCATTATCTGTATTGCTTTTGCCGAAATTTACTTTTCCGTTTTCCAGAAGAGCGGACACTCCGCTGGTATCTATATTTCCGGCAG
The DNA here is from genome assembly GCA_035461025.1 of Gillisia sp. Taxonomy (GTDB): domain Bacteria; phylum Bacteroidota; class Bacteroidia; order Flavobacteriales; family Flavobacteriaceae; genus Gillisia. Next base: position 4,808 of record DATHWA010000070.1, read on the forward strand.
CAAAAGCCTGCATAGCTTCATCTGTGAAAACCCGGTCTTTTATACGAATATTCTTGAGCACCCTCGCATTTGGGGAGTAATCACAGGAAGTTCTTTTTCCTGAAAGGAAGAAAATAAGAATGACAATTCCGAAAAAAAGACCAACAGAGAAGTAAGCGAAACGGTGAATTATTTTCATTATAGTATGATACGGGGATCTAATTTCCCTGTTTATTATAATTGATTTTGTCGGCATTGCCGATGTGGAAAAACAAACACTTTAGAAGATCAAAAGATTAATATCCCGGTAAGAAAGATCAAACCAGTCTGCTATAGATTTGTTGGTTAAAATTCCGTGGTAAAAGTACAAACCATTTCGCAAACCTCTGTCAAATCTTAGCGTGTTTTCTATGCCTCCTTCTTCCGCAATGTGTAACAGGTAAGGAGTGAAAATGTTACTTATTGAAATTGAGGATGTTCTGGCGTATCTCGATGGGATATTAGGTACACAGTAATGTATCACATCGTACTTGGTAAAAATAGGTTTATCGTGTGATGTAATTTCACTGGTTTCAATACAACCCCCCATATCAATGCTCACATCTATCACCACAGCACCTTTTTTCATTCCCTGTACCATCGCGTCTGTGACAATTACCGGGGATCTGTCCTTACCGCGAACTGCACCTATAACAACATCACATCTCTTTAGTGCCTTGGTAAGAGTTTTGGGTTGCAAGGTGGAAGTATACAGGGTTTGGCCCAGGTTTGTTTGGATCTGTCTAAGCCGCGTAAGTGAACTGTCAAATACCTTTACACTTGCACCAAGGCCAACGGCACTTCGGGCAGCAAATTCTCCTACTGTCCCGGCACCCAGGATCACCACCTCAATGGGAGGGACCCCGCTAATGTTTCCGAACATAAGTCCGTTACCCTGAGCGTTATTGCTCATGATTTCTGAAGCAATAAGCACAGAGGCGGTTCCCGCAATCTCACTTAAGGCCCTAACGGCCGGGTAAGTACCGTCATGATCCCTTATAAACTCAAAACCCAGAGCAGTGATACGTTTCGTAGCAAGCTTCTGGAAATATTCTTTGCACTGTGTTTTTAACTGAAGCGCAGAGATAAGAGTTGTTTGAGGATTTATCATATCCAGTTCCTCCAGGGATGGCGGTTCCATCTTGAGGATAGTAGGGCAGGAGAATACCTTTTTTGTGTCTTTGGTGATCTCTGCTCCCGCATTGGAAAAGTCCTTATCACTGAACCTGGCCCATTTCCCGGCATCAGCTTCTATCATCACACGGTGCCCGTGAGCGGTTATTGCCGCAACAGCATCGGGGGTTAGACAAATACGTTTCTCCTGATAAGAAGTCTCTTTTGGGATACCGATGAATAACTGTCCCTTATGTTTGTAGACCTCCAGGGTTTCTTCC
>DATHWA010000071.1:0-5860 GCA_035461025.1 Gillisia sp.
ACATAGCATCTTGTTGTGATCAAAATTAAAATTATAAATATCCATTAATGCCTTATCGATTTTAAAGTCGGGGTTATCAATTCCCGGGCCCCTGTAATCATCTCTTGGTGTTTTAAGTCTCCTGTCAATAAAATCCGGTTCCTCATCCACAGCTTCTGCAATTCCATGACCTCCCTGGTTAAAAATCCTAATATCACCTATATAACCTAATTCATCTTTTACCCTTAGAATAGTGTTCTCATAGCCTTTGGACTGGATGGTTCCCACGGTTGCCATAACCCCAATACTTGCATTTTCATCCTTTTCCAGCCTTGAGAGAGTTCCTCTTGCACCGGCATCAATAACACCTATTACTTTAAGTTCTACCCCGGTTTTGAGAAAAAACTCCTGTACAATTTCACTGCCATAAGCAGTAGCAGTATTACAGGCAATAACTATGGATTTTACAGGCAGTTTATCCTGTTGATAAACTGAATCTTTTCCATGCCTGTAATATTTATTGGAAACCAGGAACTGTACGTCTTTAAGTATATGTTCAACCAGCAAGTCTGATTTCTCCTCACTGGAATAATTTCCATAGGGCATATTTGCCTGGTCCGCGAGATAAATAAACTGCTCTCGCCGGAAGTCGGGCTCATTGTCGCTTCCCTGCTCCCCGGTCTCGTTATTGTAATTATCAAAATTCACCAGGGCATCCAGCACTGTTAATCCGCCGGTACCGGAATCAAAAACCCCAATAGGGAGAGTTCTGTCCATTGCGGGGTATTCATCGAAATTGACATAATAAAAGGACTTCTTATCCTCCAGAATGCTGGTTACAATTGGATTTTCTTTATGTTCGGTTTTATGGGAAACAACTTCTTGCCTGCCGTTATCTTTACAGGAAAAACCAAGAAAATTTATTATGAATATGAGGAAAAATTGTCCGGGGTTGCGCATTTGTTTCGGGTTAATTATTATTATAAGGACTATAAACGCGATCCTATTTCTCAAATTAGAAGCAAGCGTTAATCAAAAATTAGAAAATTCTTCAGCTTAAAAAACTTTAAATTCAGGTTGCTTAACCCGCTGATTTTTAAATGTACTTGAAATAAACAAAAATTACAACTTAACCGAATTCAGTAGGATTTAATAGGGTACTAAGAAAGTTCCATAAATACAGTCTCCCGGGAAATAAAAATTTAATTAGCACTTCCAACTTATTCAAAAAGGCTAATTTTAATGCTAGAATAATTATTACCTCATTCTTATTATGGCTTTCAAATTAAAAAATTTCCCTCACCTTCTCTTATACATTACCGCACTAACGGTTTTTTTCCTCTTTTCTTCCTGTTCATCAACAAGAACTATTGATAAGGCATTTAAAGAGAGACCAGCTTTTGAGCAGGGTTTTTCGGGACTTGCAGTATACGATTTGTCCCGGGAAAAAATGATCTATGAACATAATGCCGATAAATTTTTCACCCCGGCATCCAATATTAAACTCTTTAGCCTCTATACAGGACTCAAAATATTAGGTGATTCTGTACCTGCACTTAAATATGAAGTTAGAGGAGATTCTTTGATTTTCACCGGTACCGGAGATCCCTCTTTCCTGAACCCTGATTTGCAACAATCACGTATTTTTAAATTTTTAAAAGAGCGGGAAGAGAAGCTTTTCTATTTGCCCCCTCCCTTTACCGAAAAGTACTTTGGCCCCGGGTGGTCCTGGGATGATTTTAATTCCTATTATTCAGTTGAAAGAACATCCTTCCCCATTTACGCCAATAGAGTGTCATTTGAATTTCCTACCGGAGCACAATCACCCACTGTCACTCCGGCTATCTTTCAGGATTCGGTCAAGTTAAATAATGCTTCGGAAAGTTATAGGGGAGTAAGACGGGATATGCTTTCCAACAATTTCAGGTATACCCAAAATACAAGTCAGCGAACTTCAGCACAACAGGTTCCTTTTAAATATTCATCACAATTACTGGTGAATGTTTTACAGGACACCCTTGGAAAGGAAGTTATCCTGCTAAAGGATACCGAAATGAAATTCAGAAATCCCCAAACCCTTTACAGCATTCCCGTAGACAGCATTTACAAAAGGATGATGGAGGTGAGTGATAATTTCATTGCTGAACAAATACTGCTTATGGCAGGAGGGGTGATTGCAGATACACTGAAAACAGGAACTGCCATAGACTATATGCTGGAAAATCACCTGCAGGACCTACCCGATGAACCTCAATGGGTAGACGGTTCCGGCTTATCACGTTACAACCTGGCCACACCGCGAACTATGGTGGCTTTGCTAAGAAAAATCAAAACCGAAGCACCCGTGGAAAGATTGTTTGGATTACTAGCCACGGGAGGGGTTAGCGGCACCTTAAAAAATAATTACGCTGCCCCAATGCCATATATATTCGCCAAGACCGGCACTTTGCGGAATAATCACAGTTTAAGTGGATTTATACGAGCAAAATCCGGGAGGATCCTTGCTTTCAGCTTTATGAACAGCAATTATGTAGTGCCAACTTCAGAATTAAAAGACAACATGGAAGTAATACTCTGGAAAATCTATGAACAGAATTAAAGCAAGCCGACTTTTAATTAATTAAATATTTTATTTTAGCTGAAACAACCTTCGGCTTAAAATCCACCCTCATGCAAAGAAGAAATTTTTTAAGGAATGTTGGTGCCGGCGGGCTTGCATTTTCACTGTCCTCCTTCATTCCTTCAGATAATGCCAAAAATTCGATCTCACATAACAAAATCCTTCCGCAGCGCCTTATAGAAGGGGATACCATTGGGATAATAAGCCCTTCCAGCGCAATATTTGAAACAGAACCCTACGAGATCGCGGTGGAAACTTTTGAGGCTATGGGCCTGAAAGTAAAACTTGGACAGTTCGTGAACAATCGTTATGGGCATCTTGCAGGCACAGATGAAGAAAGGGCCGGGGAGCTTATGGAAATGTTCCGGGACCCGGAGGTGAATGCAATTATTGCCCTAAGAGGAGGCTCAGGAGCAGCGCGCATACTTGATAAAATTGACTATAATATCATCGGCCAAAATCCGAAAATTTTTATTGGATACAGCGATATAACAGCGCTACACCTGGCAATTTATGCCAAGACTGGCCTTGTAACCTTTCACGCTCCTTTGGCAGTTTCTACCTGGAATGATTTCAGTTACACAAATTTTAGAAAAGTTTTATTTGATGCCGACGCCGTGACATATGAAAACCCGGCAGACAAAGGAAATAACCTGGTAGTCACCAGGAACAGAATAAGAACAATTCATCCCGGCCGCGTGACGGGAGAACTGCTTGGTGGAAACCTTTCTGTACTTACGGGAATCATGGGCTCCCCATTTTTTCCTTCCAACTGGAAAAACAAAATCCTTTATCTTGAGGATGTGGGAGAGCAAATTTATGCCATGGACAGGATGATGTCCCAACTTCAATTAGGCGGGGTCCTTGACAATATTGAGGGATTTGTATTTGGAAAATGTACAGATTGTAAACCCGGAAACGGCTATGGCTCGCTTACCCTGGAGGAGGTCATAGACCACTATATTAAACCCCTTGAAATCCCGGCATATTCCGGTGCTATGATAGGTCATATAGATGATAATTCAACGATTCCAAATGGACATACCGCTGAAATTGATGCAGATGAAGGAACTATTAAATTGCTTAATCCGGCGGTACAGTAAAAAGCGAGATTTGGGCCATTCATAATTATAAGATCTACTAAATGGGAAACAAGGAAGAATTCATTCAGCATATTAAAGAAGGCTATACTTCTAAAGGAGATCATATTTATATGGGAGCGGCAATGTTGGATGGACAACCAATCCCGGAAGCCCGGATACAAATCCCGCTGCGCACCCTTAACCGGCACGGTCTTATAGCAGGAGCTACCGGAACGGGAAAAACCAAAACCCTGCAGATACTTGCTGAAAATCTTTCTGAAAAAGGGATTCCTGTCCTATTGATGGACATCAAAGGGGACCTAAGCGGTATAGCTAAAGCCGCAGAGGAAAACGAAAAATTAAATAACAGGCACAGAGTGCTGGATTTTAAATTTACACCACAGGCTTCTCCTGTAGAAATTCTTAGCCTGTCTGAACAGCCGGGTGTAAAACTCAAGGCAACAGTTAGTGAATTTGGCCCTGTGCTCCTTAGCCGGATCCTGAATCTTACAGACACACAAACAGGTATACTGGGGATCATCTTTCAATATTGCGATAATAACCACCTGCCGCTTTTGGACCTAAAAGACCTTAAAAAAATCCTGCAATATGCAACTGAAGAAGGAAAGGAGGAATTTGAAAAAGATTATGGAAGAATTGCAAAAGCCTCTACGGGAGCTATCCTTAGGAATATAGTTTCTTTGGAGCAGCAGGGTGGAGAACGCTTTTTTGGGGAACCATCTTTTGAAGTATATGATCTTACAAGAAAAACTGCTGACGGAAAGGGATATGTAAATATTTTAAGGCTGAATGATATACAGGATAAACCAAAGTTGTTTTCTACATTTATGATAAGTCTCCTGGCAGAAGTTTACTCTGAATTTCCGGAAAAAGGGGATGTAGATAAGCCTGAGCTCATTCTATTTATTGATGAAGCTCATCTAATATTTAAAGAAGCCTCCGGAGCTTTAATGGACCAGCTGGAAAGCATCATTAAACTAATAAGATCAAAAGGTATTGGAATTTACTTCGTCACCCAAAACCCAACAGATGTACCGGCAGAAATCCTTAGTCAGTTAGGTTTAAAGATCCAGCATTCGTTGAGGGCCTTTACCGCAAAGGACCGGAAAGCAATTAAATTAACGGCAGAAAATTATCCTCTTTCCAAATATTATGATACCAAAGAAGTGCTTACGGCGTTAGGAATAGGAGAAGCATTAATTTCTGCTCTGGATGATAAAGGAAGACCCACCCCTCTTGCGGCAACTATGCTTAGAGCTCCAATGAGCAGAATGGATATTCTCACCCGGGATGAAATAAAGGAACTCACAGATTCCTCAACCCTGGCAGCAAAATACAGCAAAGATATAGACAGGGAGAGCGCTTACGAACTTCTTGACGCCAAAATAACAAGAGCAGAGAAAGAAGATGCCCGTTCCAAAGCGAAGAAAGAAAGGGAAACAGTTACCCGCACCACAACCCGTAAAGGAAAATCTCAAAGACAAAATCCTGTGGTAAAGGTCCTTACCAGTGCAACATTTATAAGAGGTGTGATGAGTATTTTAAATAAAAGTTTTAAAAAATAAGAATTAGAAAAATGATAAAAAAAATAAGCCTTGCAGCTCTCACAATAAGTGTGCTTGTTGCCTGCGGCCGTGACGGCGATCCTTACTTAATAGACGCCAACAGAGTGGGTCCTCTTAGCAGGGAAATAAAGATCAATCAACTGGATTCCATTTTTTCCAGTGATTCAATAGTTAGAAATACCACCGGGAACAGGTTTTTAAATGCGACAAATGATATTCATATTTATGACAGGGATGGTTCTCCCCTTCTTATCCTGGAACCCGTCCAGCAATTTGATACTACAAGTACGGTAGGTTACATCCAGGTCCTGGACCCAAGGTTTGAAACTTCAAAAGGATTGAATACCGAAAGCACCTTTGGTGATGTAGTAAAAAATTACAGTATTTCCAGGATCGAGAACACACTAAATTCTGCAGTTGTTTTTATAGATGAGCTCAACATGTATCTTACCATAGATAAAAAAGAGCTTCCTTCCAGTTTAAGATTTGATACAGATTCAAGAATTAATGCATCCCAGATTCCAGACGATGCTAAAATTAAATATTTTATGATTAGCTGGTAAAAGGATACTAATAATCCATTTAATTTTTAG
>DATHWA010000072.1:0-4354 GCA_035461025.1 Gillisia sp.
CTTGCGATTTGTAAATTCGTCTCTGCCGCTTCCAGGTCTATACTGTCACTTCTCACTTTTAAACGCGCCTGTTGTATTTTATTAACCGCCTGTTGTCTCTTTAGGGCTCTCTCGTTATTAATTGCGTTTATCTGGGAACGAAGCGCCGTAACCTTTCCCCTATAAGATTCCACAGAGCCAGATTTTGCAGTAACCTGCTCCCCGGTACGCTCTATTAATAAGGGGTCAAAAAACTGATTATTTACTTCAGAAATATGGAGAATTGTATCCCCTTTTTTTACAAAATCCCCCTCCTGTACATACCATCTTTCTATCCTTCCGGGAATAGGAGACTGGATGGTTTGAGGGCGGTGTTCGGGGCTTAAGGTTGTAACACTACCCTTACCGGAAACGGTCTGTGTCCAGGGCAGGAATAAAATAATTAGCAACAGGATACTAAAACCCATCAGGATCCTGTTAAACCATTTATTATGACGATGGTGAAAAGCTCTCTGGCCAGATTTATACTGGGACAGATCAACTCTTTTATTTAATTTTTCCTGAGATATATTAAGCATATTCTCTAAAATTTTTGTTTATCTCCCCTTTTTTCAAGGAGTACTACTTTATCACATACCTTCTCCCATACCGGGTTCTGGCTGGCTACCAATATTGACCACTTATGAGCAGGATCTGTAAGAAATTTAAGGATCCTGTTAGCCTCTTCCGGTTCAAATACTTCCAGCGGTTCCTTGAGGATCAACACATCCGGTCTCTTAACAATTGCCCTTGCCAGAAGTATTCTTTTTCCAATTAAAGTGGAAAGGTATTTCCCTTCAGGAAGGATTAATGTATGGATCCCATCCGGCTGCTCTTTAACAAACTGGGATAAGCCAGCTTGTTCAATTGCCCAGTAAACATCTCTTTCCGGGACCTTAGGATCTCCAAAAGTTATATTTTCCAGGAGAGTTCCTTCGAAAGGAAAATCTTCAGCAAGAAATATCCCCAGCTTTTTTCTGTAGTCATTTAATTGGATGCCATTTATTGAAACATTATTTATATAAATATTTCCGTGGGAAATCTCATTGATCCCTCCAACAAGTTTTAATAGACTGGTTCTTCCGCTACCATTCGGGCCTTTTACCAATACCTTTTCCCCGGGAGCCATTTCAAAGGAGATATCTGCAAGTATGCTTTTATCTCCTACCCTGTAACCTACATCTGTAAGTTCCAGGCTCAATGGGTTATTATCATTTAATTTATTTCGCCCTTCTTCCTTCTCCAAACCTTTGTCAACCAGCTGTCCCATTTTTTCAAGTGAAGTGAGGGTATCATAAATGACCTCTATTCCTGTAATTAGTTTCTCAACAGAACTAAGAATGAGAAGTATGATGATCTCTGCAGCAACAAATTGACCTATGTTCATCTCCTGATTAAGTACCAGCATACCTCCAATTGCCAATAATCCCCCCGTAACCAGGACCTTAAACACTACAAGTTTTATGAACTGAATTTTAAGGATTTGAAAGTGATTCTCCCTGGCCCCCAAATACTTTTCGGTTAGTTTATCATTCTTATCCATTGCCAGGGTGGTACTTCCTGATATTTTAAAACTTAATAAGGAGCGGGAAACCTCCTGTAACCAGTGGGCAACTTTGTATTTATGTTTAGATTCTTCCAGACTGGTTTCCAGCCCTCGCCACGCTGTAAATTTGAATACAAAATATATAAGAGTGACCAGCAGGAGGCCATATATTATAAAAAAGGGATGATAAAGAGATAGCAGGATCAAACCAAAAAAGATTTGAAGTATGGCCGCCGGAAGATCCAAAAGAATTTTGGATACCCCTTTTTGAACGGTAAGCGTATCAAAAAACCTGTTGGCAAGTTCCGGTGGATATATATCCCTAAATTCATCCATTTTTATACGTGGAAACCTGTAGGTGAATTCAAAGGAAGACCTGGTAAATATTTTCTGCTGTATATTCTCTACAATTCGTATTTGCATGATCTCAAGCAGGCCTACCAATCCAACAGCCGCCGTCACCAAAACCACTAATATAACCCAGGAGGTACTTACTCTTCCTCCCTGTATAAGGTTAACAATGGCTTGAATCCCAAGCGGTACTGTCATATTGAGAAGTCCCGCAAAAATTGCATAATAAATAATTTGTAGAATATCCTTCCTGTCCAGTTTTAAAAGATTTGTAAGTCTTTTAACCGCAGACCTGGTTTTTTTAGCCATTCGTATTATATTTTAAAGTTGAAAGGACGAGGTAATTAAAATACTCGGCCGGACTTAATTTTTCGTTACAATCTGTAAGGGTGGGAAAATGATCCCGAAGAAAATGTTGATGCAATCCCCCTTCTACCACGGTGCTTGCCAAAGCGGCGGCAAATGGATATTTACCATTCACAGCGAGTATCATTTTCTTAAGCCTTAGAATAAGGCGGTTATATACTTCAAAATAGCCATCTTTATACTCCTTATCTACCTCCTTGGTAAGGTAAGATTTTGAATATTCATTCACCACTACCTTATTTAAAAGGACTTCATCAATATGCGAGGTATGACTGTCTTTCTTAATTCGCCTGGTTAAAACATTGATTGCAGTTTCCAACGCCTGCTCTGCATTTTCAATATTATTAGTTGAAAATACCAGTTGATACTCCTTCCAGGCCCAATACCAGGAAGTAAGATAGAGTAAAAGTTTATGCTTATTTTCAAAATACCTGTAGATACTGCTTTCATTTGAACCAATTACCGCTCCCAGTTTTTTAAAAGTAAAACTATCAAATCCAATTTCATCGATAAGAACAATACTTTTTTCAACAATTTTCTTTCCTAAAGCAGAGGATTCCGGATCCTTGACGTAAAGATCTTCGTTTACCCCAATTTTCAATCCTGAAAATAATTGTTTCATCTTATGAGTTTTAAGCGTGCAAAAATAATAGTATTACTATCACTTTTGCAAATTTTACATCAATTTTTTTCTGAAGATTAATAGAAAAAGAAATTATAGAAAAATTATATACCACCGGATTCAACCGGTAGCACATAAAAATAGATAGCGAGGAAATGGAAGAAAGTTCCAGCGAGAACAAACAAATGAAAAATAGCGTGATTATATCTTATTTTGTCCAGGCTAAAGAATACCGCTCCAACAGTATAGGAAATCCCCCCGGCAAACAGCCATAAGAGGCCTGCGAGGTCCAGATTTTCAAAAAGGGGTTTAATAGCAAATACAATGATCCAACCCATTACCACATACATTACGGTGGAAAGGGTATGATAACGACCCGTATAAAAAAGTTTTAGGATCACCCCTATTAGTGCCATTGTCCAGACTACCCCAAAAATGCTCCATCCGGCAACACCCTGTATGGTCACCAGGGCAAAAGGCGTATAGGTCCCGGCGATTAAAATATAAATGGAAGCATGATCCAGAATGTTCAATCTATATCGCAATTTTTTGTTGGTAGCACTATGATAAAAGGTGGAGGCCGCATATAACAGGATCATACTCGCCCCAAATATGCTGAAACTTACGAACAGTAAGGAATCTCCAAAATCTGAAGCCCGGAGAATAAGCAACACCAGGCCTAGAATACTTAAAGCAAATCCAAACCCATGAGAAATAACGTTTAGTTTTTCCTCATAGGGCGGGTAGTAACCCGGGGATGGTTCAGTCTTCATTTTCACTTTTTACTCGTTCTATTAATTTAAGAAAAAATGCTGATTACAGAAAGGTTTATGATGATTTAATACAGCAATAAACTTGCCAGAGGAATAAAAATGTCTTTTCGTACCATCCCTCCTATTGCAGGCCTTGATTAAAAATTTTAAATTGTGCATCATCATCAAAATCTACATATGGCAGAGCCGGTAATTTTTAAGTCAAGTTATTTTCTTAGAGCCCTTACCAGGGACCTTCATCCATTTACCCCTAATATCCTTGTAATAGATGAAGAGAAAATTGAATTTCCCAGGAAGAATTGGCACATGGTCTCTGAGGATACAGAGAGCCTGCATTTCAAAAATATTACTGGAGTTACGGTAGACAGTCATTTATTAGGCACAACAATTACTATCAAAAGCACGGGAAACGATCCTATTCACGTTCACGGCTTTTGGAAAAAGGAGGCAAATGAGATCAAAGCGCTTTGTGCAAAGCATATTAATGCCTATAATCAACGCTCATCTCCTGGTAATTTCTCTAATAACTTTAGTGTCGCAGATGAATTATCGAAACTGAAGTCTCTCCTAGATCAGGGAGTAATTACTGCGGAAGAATTTGAACAACAAAAACGGAAAATCCTACAATAATTTTATCGCTTTTATTGCTGAAATTTATAAAGCTGGTTTTGTCCTTTA
>DATHWA010000073.1:0-3937 GCA_035461025.1 Gillisia sp.
CAGATGCCGAGGTGAAAAAAGCATTCAGGACTATGGCGAAGAAATATCATCCAGATAAACTTCAGCATATGGATGAAGCATACCGAAAAGGTGCCGAAGAAAAGTTCAGGAAAGTTCAGGAGGCTTATGAACATATTCAGAAGGAAAGGGGCATATAAACTTAGAAACTGTATCTAAGATTTACCATTAAATTCCTTCCCGTGCTGGGAACATTGAAAGCCCGTAAAATCGACATATGATCTGTATAGGTTTTGTTCAATGCATTTTGTAGTGTCACACCTCCCTCAATAGTTGTTCGGTTTATAAACCAGGATTTGTTCACTCCAAAATTTAGTAAAACATACCCGGGGGTCGATTCCTCGTTCATACCTGTTCTGTTTTGCCTGTTCACCAGTCTTAATCTTGAATTAAAGTGCAGGGATTTGTCTTCCAGAGCGTAGTAATCTATAGTAGCGTTAAGGTTATCCGGCGGAATAAAAGCCAGGGGGTTGCCGGTGTTTTTTTCCATTGCTCTGACCATTGTAGCATTAAGACCTGTTTCAAGCTGATTATTCCATAACCAGGAGTGTTTCATTTCGAATTCTAATCCGGTAAATCTTGCAGTGGTTTGCCGGTATTCCCATAATTCCATTCCATTTTCATGCTGCTCCCCGGCGGCTTCAAAAAATATGTAGTTATCTATGACGCTTCCATAACCTGAAATGTTCATTCGAAACCTTTGATTGTTGTACGCATAGGAGACATCTGCCTGCAGGCTTTGCTCTCTTTCAAACTGGTCATTTCCTTTTTCAAACCTGCTGGTGCCGGGATGCGGGCCGTTTGAAAATAGTTCGGCAAGGTCCGGTGCCCTGAAACCTCCTGAAATATTTAACTTCACCGTATTATTGCTGTTCAGCATTTTTGTTGCCCCCAGGGAGGCGGTAGTTCCGCTAAAGATCCTGGTAAGTTTTCTGTTCTCTGGGTTTCCCGGGAGAATGAAATCCTTGGCTACCAGGTTCGGGGCGCTTGCAATGGCTGTAACTTCTCTGTAATCGTACCGAAGTGCTCCCTGAAAAAACCAGGAATCGAGATCTACTCCCGCGAGATAATATAGCCCTGTTTCAAATAAATTGGCATCGGGAATAAGAATGTCCTCCGCTTCGGGTAAATTCCTGTTGGTGAGATAGCTTCCCTGTACCCCCAGACTGTGCGAGATCTTTCCTTTCGGAAATTTAATTCGTGCATTGTAAAAACTGTGATCCTGTTTTAATCCCAGATCAGTTTGGTAAAAAGAAGATTCAATCTCCTCCCTTTTATTGCTGTGATGGGAGACGTGCAGAGTAGTTTCAAAGTTGTTGTGAAAAGTTTTTTGATTATAGGAAAGAAGGAGATCCTTTACCTTTTGAAATGGGAGTTGCATTTCCCTGTCCCAATCGTGAGTAGCAAGAGATTCTCCCGGTTGCATTTCTTCATCTGTTATGATCCCCAGGTTCTGGCTATTGTAACTAAAGGAAAGTTTATTCTTGAACCGTTCGCGGTCTATTCCGGTGTGGAGTCTAAAGGTTACCACATTGAACCGGCTGTTGCCAATGATCCTGTTGTCCCCGTCTTTATAATCGGCATGATTTTCATAGGCCAGGTCTGTGGCAAAAAATAAATCATTGCTGAATTTTTTCCCGGCTGAGGCCTTAAACCTATACCCGTTTGAGATGCTGTTAAATGTGCTCCCGGCATTCCCTGTTATAGAGTTACTATTTAAGTAAGATTCCCTGTCGTTAACCAATAAAACTCCACCCAGGGCCCCGGAACCATAAAGAACAGAAGCAGGGCCTTTTATGATATCTACATTGCCTATTCCAAGATCGTTTACTCCCAAACCATGGTCTGCTCCCCATTGGTGGTTCTCCAGTTTATTTCCCTGATAAATGGTTACAATTCGGGTAAAACCAACTCCGCGTATAAATGGTTTTACAATCCCCTGACCTAATTCTGCCCCATAAACTCCTGGCACTTCCCTTAGAGTAGCCATAAGACCACCAGCCGAACCGGTAGTCTGTAACCCTTGCATTTCTATCGTTGAGATGTTATAAGGAGTTTTCTTGTTGAGCCCCGCCCTCTTGTCAATAATTAAAATCTCTGCCAGTTCATTTCTGTCCTGGATAAGATCAAAATTTATTGTCAAAAGTTGTCCCGCCTTTATTGACACCTCTTTTCCCTGACTAATGAAACCCAGCGATCTTGCAGAAATTCTATAAGTACCCTGTGGGATGTTTTCAAGTAAATAACTGCCATCCCCTGCGGTCATAGTACCGCGCTCCAAATTTTCTACAATTATATTGACCAGTTCCAGGGGTTCTCCTGCTGCAGTAACAGTACCCTTGATCCCGCTTTTTTGACCGAGTACAGGTATGCTAAAAAGAAGGAAAAATACCCATAGCCTATTCATAGAAAAATATTTTTTACAAAGGTATAATATATTTTTAGACTTATCTAAAAATTGCATTTGATGTTTATAAATTTTGTATTTTTGAAATCCAAAAAATCGCATATGTATACTTTTTCTGAAGAAAATTATCTTAAGGCAATTTTTCATCTGGAGCGCATGTACCCCTCCGGCGTGAGTACGAATGCTTTAGCAGAGCAAATGGAAACCAAAGCCTCCTCTGTTACAGATATGATCAAGAAGTTATCTGACAAGGACCTGGTGAATTACAAAAAATATCAGGGAGTGAAACTTAGCAGGGCTGGGAAACATACTGCGGTTTCGGTTATAAGAAAACATAGACTTTGGGAAGTTTTCCTGGTGGAAAAGCTCAATTTTAACTGGGATGAAGTACATGATGTGGCAGAGCAACTGGAGCATATTCAAAGCGAGAAACTAATTAAGGAGCTAGACAGGTTCCTGGAATTTCCGAAGCGCGACCCACATGGAGATCCCATTCCGGATGCTGAGGGAAATTTCGCTGTTTTCAATAAGGTTCTTCTTGCAGATCTTGATAAAGGGGAAGCGGGGATATGTGTGGGGGTAAGAGATTCCACTCCTGCATTTCTTCAGTTCCTGGATAAACACAATATTTCTTTGGGAAAGGAAATAAAGGTGATGGAAAAGGAGGATTTTGACCAGTCAATGAAAATAAAACTGGACCAGGCAGAATTAAGGATCTCTCACCAAATTTCTGGAAATCTTTATATTAAAACTACTTAGAATGGAAGATATAATTAATTATTTTCAAAGCATAGATCCAATTCTGGCTGCTTTCCTTGCTACATTATTTACCTGGGGCCTAACTGCTCTGGGAGCGTCTCTTGTATTCTTCTTCAACAATATGAACAGGGCATTTTTTGATGGGATGCTTGGTTTTACCGGGGGAGTAATGGTTGCCGCAAGTTTTTGGAGTTTACTGGCGCCGGGAATTGAGATGAGCCCCGGGGAAGGTTTCGTTAAGGTTATTCCGGCTGTGGTTGGATTTGCTACAGGGGCTTTGTTTTTATTTGGCCTGGATAAAGTCCTACCTCACTTACATGTGAATTTTAAAATGAGTGAAAAAGAGGGAATCAAGACTCCCTGGCATAAGTCTACCCTGCTCACCCTCGCAATCACTCTTCACAACATTCCGGAGGGGTTAGCGGTTGGAGTGTTGTTTGGTGCAGCTGCTGCCGGTTTTGAGGGGGCTACCATCGGGGGTGCTGTCGCACTTGCCTTGGGTATTGGGTTACAAAACTTTCCTGAAGGTCTTGCGGTTTCCATGCCTTTAAGAAGGCAGGGCCTGTCAAGCTGGAGAAGTTTTAATTATGGACAACTCTCTGCAGCGGTAGAACCTGTTGCGGCTGTTCTTGGTGCCTGGGCAGTTCTAACTTTTGAACCAATCTTACCTTATGCTTTGTCATTCGCAGCAGGGGCGATGATCTTCGTGGTGGTGGAAGAGGTGATCCCGGAATCACAGCAGGAAAGATTTAC
>DATHWA010000074.1:0-12925 GCA_035461025.1 Gillisia sp.
TTCTACCGGAATATCCCATTTTTCCGGGTTGTTTACAATTATAAACTTATTCATTTCAGAATTTAAAATTCTCTCAAAGTTAGATAAAATTCTTATTCTTCATTCTGGAATCTTTTTTCAATAGATACCATCTTTTTTGGATTGAACATATATTTTAATAAGAGTGAATTCTCCAACTTTTTATTTCACTTTAGCCAATTTTATTTCTTTGACTTTCAAACTTTCAATGAATTATGAAACCCAAATATAACTTGTGAACACAAATGCAGTATAAAGACAAAAAGAATTAGAAAAAAAATCTTAAATTCCATTCTGTAAAATAAACATAGGATTATGAAAATACAATTAAGTCTAATACTGAGTCTCTTCTTTGTAAATGTGATTTTTTCACAGATGGCAAATGATGAGGAACTATTGCAAAAAGCCAAAAACATTCACGAAAATGTAATCACTATTGATACGCACGCTGATATCAATATAAATAACTTCACAGCTGAAAAAAATTACACCCGGGATATTGATACGCAGGTTAACCTTCCAAAGATGGAAGCCGGTGGTCTTGATGTCGCCTGGTTCATAGTTTATACCGGCCAGGGTGAACTTACACCTTCGGGTTATGAAGAGGCCTATGAAAATGCTATATCTAAGTTTGACGCAATTCACAGGCTGGTAAAGGAAATTGCTCCAGATAAAATTGGGCTTGCCACCACCTCTACTGAAGTGCGTGACCTTGTTAATCAAGGTAAGCTGGTAGGAATGATTGGAGTGGAAAATGCATATCCACTGGGTGAAGATCTTGGGAATATTGAAAAATTCTATAATCTGGGAGCCCGTTATATGTCTCTCTCGCACAACGGCCACAGCCAGTTAAGCGACTCTAATACCGGAGAAGAAGATAATGTGTGGCTTCATAACGGTCTTAGTCAAATGGGTAAGGACGCAGTACGGGAAATGAATCGGCTGGGAATGATGATAGATGTCTCCCACCCTTCCAAAGAAGCAATCAAACAAATGTTTGAGGTCTCAAAAGCACCGCTTATGGCTTCGCACTCTTCTGCCAGAGCCCTTTGTGACCATAGTAGGAATCTGGACGATGAGTTGTTACTTATGTTTAAAGAACATGGAGGAGTAGTTCAAACTGTTGCCTTTAGTGCCTATGTAAATACAGAAAAACATAATGCTTTTAGTGCCGCTCAACAGGAAGTATATAAAAAAGAGGGAGAGAAAATAGGATTTAAAGTACTTCCCCGCAATGAGGTAAGAATGTTGGAGGAGGAAGAGCGAACCAATTATATTAAGAAGTATAGAGAAATAGCTGAAAAGGCCAAACCAGAAATAGAGGCCCTTAAAAAAGAAGTAGCCCCGGTGGACGTATCCAACTTTGTTGACCATATAGATTATATGGTAGAGCTTATTGGCCTTGAGCACGTGGGAATAAGTTCCGACTTTGATGGCGGCGGTGGTATTGAAGGTTGGAATGATGCAAGCGAAACTTTTAATGTAACCTTAGAACTGGTTAAAAGAGGCTATACTGAGGAGGAAATTGAAAAATTATGGGGAGGTAATCTTTTAAGAGTGATGGATGAAGTAGAAGAAATAGCAAGGGAACTACAAAAGGCCTAGATTTCTACGATACAGGATATAATTTAAGAGACAGGTTCTATGCCTGTCTCTTTTGTTTTCTGCCTTTTTTATCCCACCATACATATCCTATAAAAAGTATCAAACTTACGATGGAACCCCATAGTAGTCCCTGCACCAATGTATCATTACTCTGTCCCATAATGGCAATGAAAATTGTGAGGGGCGCGATTCCCACCAAAGTGGCAGCTATAAATCTCCAGTAGCCCATACGCAATAAACCTGCAACAAAGCTTATAGCGTCATTGGAAAGCATTGGATTTAAGCGAGTAATGAAAATAGCCCAGAAGCCGTAATCTTCTATAAATTGGCCTATTTTCTTTTCAGTTTTAGCTCCTATTAGTTTTTCGACTATTACCGGTCCAAGGTAAGCGCCTATTAGGTATCCAATTGAAGATGCCGCGTATACAGCGGCAAAAACTATAAGGCTTCCCCACCACGGTCCATAAGCCAGGATAGAAACGACCATAAGGGCAAGGGTTGGAATGATTAAAAGGAACATTTGAAGAACCATTGCCAGGATGATCACTAAAGGGCCAATATAACCAAATTGCGAAACCCACTGCTCTATTCTTTCCTCATCCCCACTGCTTAAAGCAGCCCAGGCCTCTTGCATAAAATCCTGAACCTGGGGAATAAAGAAATATGCTGCAAGAATTACAATAAGAATTGAAATGGAAATATATAAGGGTGCTTTACTTTTTTTAACCGAAGCTGATTCATTCTTTTCATCCATAAATTTACTCGTCGAGGTCTACTTTTAAAATATTGGGTTTCTCATGATTACTCTCATTGGAAATATACAGGTCTCCATTTGGACTAAAGGTTAAACCTTCTGCCTGAGGAAATTGTTCCCGGTCAAGTACCAGTAGTTTTTTGCTCTTACCCCGGGCATCCAGAATCAGCAATTTTGGAATAACCCCTTCAAGTATATAATATTCTCCTGTAAGCGGATGTATATTAATTTCTGAAGGCCTCATCAGTTTATGATTTCTCCTCTGGTCCAGGATAAGAAATACAGGATCGTGAAAATCTATTTTTAGTGCCGGTTCCTCTTCCAATTTTTTTGTATTGAGATTGAAAGCGAAAACAGGTTTAAAGTTGTCGTTTTTGTAATCCTTTACAGCTATTAGCAACCTGTTACCTGTAGGATCATAAGACAAGCCCTCTGCATCAAGATTCTTTTGTAAGCCGGTTTGGAATTCTGTGGTTATTGGGAAAGGAGAGAGAAAATTTGCCACTTCAAATAACACCCCGTCACTGCGCAGTACATAAGCGGAAGAGTCTACCAGGGTTATTCCTTCATAATCCCCGCGGTCGCCAAAAGGGATTTCCTGCTCAATGCCGGAGCTATTGAGATCATATATAAAAATAATCCCATCTTCATCCTGGATTGCTGCTACCCGTTTGTCATCTATCCAGGCAATTCCTGAAACTTCTTCCAATTCCATAGGAAGTTCCCATTTCTCAATAATTTCCACTTTAATCGCAGCTGGATGTTCATAAGTAGAAGGACGGGATTTAAATGAAAAATAAATGAAGGCAGCCACTAACAATACCGCTGCAACAATTCCCAAAACAATTTTAGTAATCTTATTCATAAATATCTTCCTAACAAGGCGTCTACTATATTACGGTTTTCCTGCGGAAAATAAAACCTCAGGTCCTGTTATGACTATTCTTTAAGTGATATTTAACCATTTCCATACATAGTGGGGAAGGAACCCTTCATCGCATTCCGAATTTATATCGCAGAAACCCCAAATTGTTAATTAAAAGTTAATATACTACTATTTTATACATAGTACTGTAACAAAAGAATTCCTCATCAGTCTATTAGGTATAAAACAAATTGAAACTTAAATATTTAACTATGAAAACTTTAGCAAATAACAGGAGATCATTCTTTAACCAGGACAAAGTGAACAATCAAACAAAATGGAATAGTAAGAGACGCTACTCCATCTAAATAGAAACTTTTAAAAATTTAGAGTTATGAAAACATCAGCCAACACCCGCAGAGCCTTTTTTAACCAGGACAAAGACAGCAATCAAACAAAATGGAACAGCAAAAGACGTTACTCCATATAATAGAAACTATTAAATATTCAGAATCATGAAAACTGCAGCCAACATTCGCAGAGCCTTTTTTAATCAGGACAAAGACAGCAATCAATCAAAATGGAACAGTAAGAGACGCTATTCAGCGTAAGAAATAAATAAAAACATAAAGCCATGAAAGCACTTGAAGGAATAATTGGAAATTATAACGGGATAAAAGAAGGGGGTTTAAACCATAAAAAACATTTTCTAAATATTAGAGAGACCCACCGAAATAGCTGGTTAAGTCGTAGGAAATATAATCTCAAAGTTGCCTTATAATTGGGTAATTGGACTTACCCCAGGCAAGTGGTTTAATGAAGAGAATGTCTAACCTCCAAAAAATTCTTCAAATATGAAACTCTCTCAAAAATGTTAGCCGGAAGCTGAAAAGTGACCGGCTACTTTATTTTATATTTTCATCTTCCCTGCTTCCATTTCATAAAAATTACATAACTGTCCATTAACTTTTTGGAAGTATTCGTTTATTTGCGGGGTATAACCTTCATTATGCTTAAACGATTTAAAGAATCCCCCAGGTTAAAATGGATTGCAGGAACTATTCTGGGAATCCTGAGTATCTTCCTTCTCTTCTACTTAAGTATTTACTTCGGACTTTTTGGGAAGGTCCCCTCCTCTGCTGAACTTAAGGAACTTAAACAAAATGAGGCTACCCAGGTGCTGAGTTCAAGTGGCGAGCTCATTGGAAAATATTATATTTTTGACAGGCAGCCTATCACTTTTGACCAATTCCCACAGCATCTTATAGATGCTCTTATAGCTACAGAGGATGTAAGATTCTATGAACATGATGGAATTGACAACCGGAGCCTACTTCGGGTATTTTTTAAAACTCTATTGTTACAGGACAGGTCCTCTGGTGGAGGCAGTACTATAACCCTCCAACTGGCCAAAAACCTTTACGGAAGAAAAGATTACGGACCTTTGGGAATCGTGGTGAATAAAGTTCAGGAATCAATTATCGCCAGTCGCCTTGAGGATATTTATAACAAGGAAGAAATACTTACTCTTTACCTTAACACCGTACCTTTTAGTGACAACACCTTTGGCATTGAGTCAGCATCAGTTAAATTCTTTGATAAACAAACGAGCGAACTAAAGTTGGAAGAAGCTGCAGTGCTGGTGGGGATGCTCAAAGCTTCTCATTATTTCAATCCGCGTATTTTTCCGGAAAGAAGCAGGTTGAGAAGGGACGTTGTTCTGGTCCAAATGGAAAAATACGGGTATTTAACCCAGGAACAAGTGGAGGAGGCTAAACTTAAAGAACTTGAATTATCTTACCAGTTTTATAGTCACGACCAGGGACTGGCACCTTATTTCAGGGAACAGTTGAGAAAGGATTTGATAGCTATCCTGGATACACTACCTAATAAAAATGGAGAGAAATACAACGTATATAAAGATGGTTTAATTGTTCATACAACCCTGGACCACGAAATGCAGGAAATTGCAGAAGAAGCTATGCGAACGCATATGGCAAAACTGCAGGAATCCCATGAAAGATCTTATGGTAACAGGGGGCCCTGGAATAATGAAAATATTATCCTGGATGCTGTGAAACGCACCGGGCACTATAAGCGCCTTAAGCAGGATGGCCTTAACGACCGGGAGATCCTTGAAAGGCTTGATAATGAAAAACGGGAAATTGAACTTTTTAATTACGGTGAGGATCTTGTTATAACAGGTAGTACTCTGGACAGTGTTGTGCATTATCTCAAACATCTTAATGCAGGTTTTCTTGCCGTAGAGCCAGCAACAGGAGCGGTAAGAACCTGGGTTGGCGGGGTGGATTTTGAACACTTTCAATATGACCACGTATCTCAAAGTAAAAGGCAGGTAGGCTCAACATTCAAGCCCGTTGTTTATACTGCAGCACTGGAAAATGGAATGGAACCCTGTACTTATTTTTCAATTGCCGAAGTTACATACCAGGACGGGTGGACCCCCGGGAATTCCGGAACGCCTGAGGAAGACCCGTATATTAATTACAATTTACAAACCGCACTTAGCAGGTCTATAAATACCATTGCCGTTAAAGTCCTTATGCAAACGGGAATTTCCAATGTCCTTAATCAGGCTAAAAAGATGGGTATAACATCAGAGCTGCCTGCAGTACCTTCCATCGCCCTAGGTACCGCAGAACTAAGTTTAAAAGAAGTGGCTAAAGCATATACCACTTATGTAAACGGTGGTAAGCCCAGTACGCCATATTATATTACGAGGATAGAAGATGGGAAGGGAAATCTCCTGGCAAAATTTGAACCGAAGAATACTGCCGCACCGGCTTTTTCTGAAATTAACAGGCAGGTGATGATTGAGATGATGAAATCTACAGTCAATGAAGGTACAGCTGTGCGTTTAAGGACTACGTATGGATTAAAAAACGATATTGCCGGAAAGACAGGTACCACCCAATCCAACAAAGATGGATGGTTTGTAGGGCTTTTGCCTAATCTGGTAACTGTTTCATGGGTAGGATCTGATGATCATCGTATTGGTTTCAGGAGCACCTCGATAGGCCAGGGAGCAAATTCGGCTTTACCTATATTCGCTTTATTTTTACAGGGACTGAATGAAAATGAGCAGTTTAAGGAAATAACTTCCTCCCGGTTTGGAGCGCCTTCCGCCACAGTTGCCAGCCTGATGGATTGTGAACCCGAACAACGGGATGGATTCTTTAAAAGGCTTTTCACAAATAAGGATAGGCCGGAGAAAGAGGAAAAAAAGGAGAAGAAAGGGTTCTTTAAACGAATATTCGGTAAAAAGGATAAAAACTAAAATACCCGCCGGAAAGATTTTTTCAGGCGGGTATTCAGGTTTTAAAAAACTTTAGGATCAGGCCGGGATCGCTTCAGATCTTTCCCTGTTCCAGAATCTATGTTTTCCTATTGCTATAATAAATTCTGATGGGTCTTTATCAATGATCACACCTTTTTCCTCCCGTTCATCGGCAGTGAGCTTCCTCCAGAAATGTGTTTCTTCCAGCAGGCCATTTGCACCATCGGCTCCAATTGGTTTAAAGTGTTTGAATGCTTCATCAAGGAAATGAATCGCATCTCCTTCCTCCTTAAGTGCCGTAATACTCTTCTCCCCACCGGGAACAAAGATCGCATCAAATAAAACAGAACTTGTGGTAGAAAAGCTTTCATCTATCATCATTTCTCCTGAAGAAGTTTTTAATTTTCCGGAGTGCGGTGCCACTATTTGTACCACTGCTCCTTTTTCTTCCAGGGCACTCTTAATTTTTTCAACTGAAGAGTGGTCAACCCCATCTGCACAAAGTAATGCTACTTTTCTGCTTGCTACAAACTCCACCAAATTTTTAAGCATACTTAGTGCTTCTGATGATTTTACAGATTGTTCCACATGTATTGGTTCAAACTCTTCCGGGCCGGCATCTGCAGGTACTCCTTTATTCATTGGTTTTTCCGGTTGAGGTACGGGATCCATACCCAGCTTTTTGGCAACACCCTGCGCAAGACCCTGGTCAACTTGTGTAAGTAGTCCTACCATTCTTTCACGTATCTCAACCCTTTTTACCTTCCCTAATTCAAAACCAAAAGCAGAAATGATATTTTTCTTTTCAACATCTGTCTGGCTGTTATAAAAGAGGGTCGCCTGGCTAAAGAAGTCCAGAAAGCTTTTACTACGGGTTCGAATTTTGCTTCCTTCCACTTTTTCTGCGTGGTGCACAAATCCTCCTTCACTCATTTTTGCCTGAAATGGGCAACCACCCCCAATAGAATTTGGATGGTAGTGAGTACCCTTATTTATTTGCTGCCTCATAAATCCGTCGCGCTGATTATTATGCATAGGAGCAATAGGTCTATTAATTGGGATCTCATTAAAGTTTGGACCTCCAAGTCTAATCAACTGTGTATCGAGGTAGGAAAACAATCTTCCCTGCAGTAGGGGATCATTGGTAAAGTCAATTCCGGGAACCACATGTCCTGGGTGAAAAGCCACCTGCTCGGTTTCTGCAAAGAAATTATCGGGATTTCTATTAAGCGTCATTTTCCCAATACGTTTTACAGGCACCAGCTCTTCCGGAATTATCTTGGTAGGATCAAGAAGGTCAAAATCAAATTTGTGTTCATCTTCTTCGGGCACAAGTTGTACTCCTAATTCCCACTCAGGGTAATTTCCGCTTTCAATGGCATCCCAAAGGTCCATCCTGTGAAAATCTGGATTTTTTCCACCTATTTTTTGGGCTTCATCCCAAACCACTCCGTGTACACCTAGAAGTGGTTTCCAGTGAAACTTTACAAAAGTAGCTTTCCCCTTTTCATTTACAAATCTGAATGTGTGAACACCAAATCCTTCCATCATCCTATAACTTCTGGGAATTCCCCTATCTGAAGTTACCCATAATAGGGTATGCATTGATTCCGGCATTAATGATGCAAAATCCCAGAAGGTGTCATGAGCTGCAGAAGCCTGTGGGGTTTCACTGTCTGGTTCAGGTTTTATAGAATGAACAAGATCGGGGAATTTTATAGCATCCTGAATAAAGAATACAGGCATATTGTTTCCTACGAGATCATAGTTTCCTTCCTCTGTATAAAATTTTGTTGCAAATCCACGTACATCTCTTGCGAGATCTGAAGAGCCACGGAAACCTACCACCGTGGAAAATCTTACAAATACCGGGGTTTTCCTTGATGGATCCTGTAAAAATCCGGCTTTGGTATACTCTTTCATAGATTCATATACCTGGAAATACCCGTGTGCTCCGGAACCTCTTGGATGTACTACTCTTTCCGGAATTCTTTCGTGGTCAAAATGCTGCATTTTTTCCCGGAAGATAAAATCTTCCATTAGAGTTGGACCCCTTTCTCCGGCTGTTAATTGATTTTGCGTGTCATTAATTCTAACACCGGTGGTAGTAGTTAAAAATTCACCGGTGCCATCTTTTTTCTCCTTCTCAAGATCATCAAGTTTTTTGTTGGTTTCCTTATAGTTTCTTTTTCCTTTATCCATAATTTCCAGGTTCTTTTTGTTGTACCTAAAATTCCTAAATAAAGATCATACTAAGAAGTTCCTTCAGTTAAATAAAACCTATTCTTTTCTTAAAGGATCTATTTTCCTGTTTTGTTTTAGTAGAATTATTTCTTCCGGTTGTTTAAATTTTCTTAAAACTGTCAAAACCGGAGTTTATATTTTATAAATTCAATTTACCTTTAAAAATTACCAAATCCAACTGAATGGAACTATCCAGAGGAAAACGAATTTTACTCACATCCACTTTATTTATTATAGGCTCTTATTATTTAATTTTGAGTCTTGTTAAAGCCCAGGGATTTTTAGCACCGCTGGTAATGGCAATTGTCCTGGCTTTGTTAATGATCCCACTTGCAAAAAAAATCGAGCAAACAAAAATAAACCGAATGTTTGCATCCCTTATTTGCACATTTATCCTATTCCTGATCTCCCTGGGTATATTTGCCGTTTTATCCTTCCAGGTTAAAAATTTTATTAATGACTGGGAGGAAATTAAAACTGAGATGAGGCCTAAAATTGAACAGGCAGAGGAATATATTTATGAGCATACCAATTTAACCAAAGAGGATTTTGAACAGTATAAAGAAGAAAATGACCTCTCTACTTTTGCATCTGAAGGTAGTACCGGAGAACGGGCCTTTTCCTTTATGAAAGGAGTTCTTGATTTCTTAAGTAATTATCTACTTACCTTCATTTACATCTTCTTTCTTATTAATTATAGAAGAAGATTTAAAAATTTCTTTTTAAAACTTGCTCCAGATGATCAACAACAAAAAGCAAAGGATATTATAACTAAAACAGCCTCTATAGTACAGCAGTACCTGGTGGGTAAGGCATTCCTTATAATTTTGCTTACAGTTCTTTATAGTGTGGGACTTGGTTTCTCCGGGGTGGATAATTTCATTCTTATTTCTTTTATAGCCGCATTTTTATCTCTAATTCCATTTATAGGTAATATGGTAGGTTTTTTACTTGCGCTGGTCTTTGGTTTCCTCACAACAGGGGATACAGCTGTGCTAATTGGGATAATTATCACCTTTACAATAGTCCAGTTTATAGAAAGTTACGTTCTTGAACCATATGTAGTTGGTGATAAGGTAAATCTTCATCCATTCCTTGTAATCCTCTCTATAATAGCAGGAAATATGATCTGGGGAGTCATGGGAATGGTTCTGGCTATCCCGGTATTAGGAATTCTTAATGTGATCCTGCGCCACGTAAAACCCCTTGAACCTTTTGGATACCTCTTAAGTACTGATAAACAGAACAAAAAGGATTAAACCACCCCTGTCGCATGTTTCTAAATAGTTAAGAAAAGGCTATGCTTGTTTAAAAAAAAGGTTTCCTACGTTTATAATGTATTTATTTGCACCGAAATTTAAGGAACTAAATCTCTCAAACTTTAAAAAATGGTGTTTAAAAGGTTAATTCTACTTGCAGTAGTGCTTTTATTTTCAACAACAAATTGGGCGCAGAATGATACTCTCCCTTATTCAAAATCTACTACAAAATGGTTTGAAAGAGTAGATTTGAGCGGATACGTACAGGCTCGATATAACAGACTTTTTGAAACAAATCCACAATTGGGTTGTTCTCAATGTGATGGTAGCTGGGGAGAAGGGAACGGTTTTTCCCTTAGAAGGGTTCGACTCAAGTTTTCCGGTAATATTGGTGATTACGTATATTTTTATATCCAACCGGATTTTGCCAGTTCTGCAGCCGGGGGTATTCATTACGGCCAGTTAAGAGATGCATACTTTGATGTAAGTCTTGATAAAAAACGAGAATACAGGTTTAGAATTGGGCAAAGTAAGGTGCCTTTTGGATTTGAGAATATGCAATCCAGCCAGAACAGGATTCCCCTGGATCGTAATGACGCGTTAAACAGTTCCATTAGAAATGAACGGGAACTGGGGGTCTTCTTTTATTGGACTCCTGAAAAAATAAGCAAACGCTATTCAATGTTAACCCGGGAAGGATTAAAAGGATCCGGGAATTATGGAGTCTTTGGTCTTGGGGTCTTTAACGGGCAAACCGGTAATGCTCCGGAACTTAATAATGACCTCCATGTAGTTGCCCGTCTCTCCTATCCTTTCCAAATTGGTAAACAAATAATAGAACCCGGAATACAGGGATATACCGGGCAGTATCAAATGCCTTTAGGGAACCTCACACCAGGGGTGATCGTTGACCCGGATCTTAATTATCTCGATCAAAGAGTTGCAGCATCTTTTATTCTTTACCCCCAACCTTTCGGGATACAGGCGGAATATATCATTGGCCGCGGTCCGGAATTCAATAAAGAAACCGGTGCAATCGAGGAAACCCCACTCCATGGTGGATACGCAACACTTACATATAAAACAGTAATTGGAAACCAACTGTTCTATCCTTTTACCCGTTACCATTATTATGACGGTGGTAAGAAATTTGAACGCGATGCCCGCAGCTATGAAGTGAGTGAGCT
The DNA here is from genome assembly GCA_035461025.1 of Gillisia sp. Lineage (GTDB taxonomy): Bacteria > Bacteroidota > Bacteroidia > Flavobacteriales > Flavobacteriaceae > Gillisia. Next base: position 11,231 of record DATHWA010000074.1, read on the forward strand.
GGAAGTTGGTATAGAGTGGCGACCGGTTCGAGCTTTTGAGCTTGTTGCTATGTATACTTTCTCTTCCAGGCAGTATGAAGATTTCCTGCTTCAGGACAATTTACAGAGGGGAAGTCTCTTAAGGTTACAGGCACAGGTAAACTTTTAAAAAAAACTATCCCGGCAGAAATGTCGGGATAATTTTTTTTAACAATTTATGCTTATGGCCTTCCCGGAAAATAAAAACCGGATTTGCGACATTAACTTATCAACTGTATCTTGGAGGTGATGAAGAATAAAGTATGGTTGCAGTTCCTTGGTTTTCTCTCTACCCCTCCTTTATGGGAAGACAGTAGTTTATTTAAACTTAAACAATTTTCCATCCCTCAGGTTAATTATCCGGAAATCCCGGATTTTCCTACGGAACTACCATCCCTTGAAACTAATTATGTTCTTGGAAAACGGATAGAAGATTTTTACAGCCTTATTCTTTCAAGATCTTCAGAATTCAATATTTTAGCTCAACGCCTGCAGATATTTCGGAATAAGATTACTGTAGGCGAATTGGATTTTATTCTCGAAGTCCCGGAAGAAGAAAAAGTAATACACCTTGAGGTAGTTTATAAATTTTATATTTATGATCCCACAATTAAGGAAGAACTGGACAGATGGATAGGTCCCAACCGGAAAGATACCCTGATAAGGAAACTTGCAAAACTAAAGCAGAAACAATTACCCCTTTTATACCGGGAGGATACAATTAAAGCTTTAGAAAAACGTGGCGTTGAGTACAAAAATGTGAAGCAGGAGGTATCTTTTCTTGCCCACTTATTTATACCCGGACATTTAAAGCAAGAGGTTTTTTCTCAAATAAATAACAAGGGTATTGTTGGAACCTGGATACACCTGAAAGAGTTTATCAAGAACGATTTTGGAATGCATAAATTTTTCATACCCCATAAACAGGATTGGCCTATTGATCCTTCGTATAACACTACCTGGCTTACTTATGACAAGATATTTGTCGAGGTGGAGGAAAAAATTGCCTCAAAGCGCTCCCCACTTATTTGGATGCGGACATCTTTAGGAAATTTTGAAAGATTTTTTATAGTTTGGTGGTGATTTCCGGACTTTGAAGGGAGAGGATAGAAGTTTAATATTTGATAGCACAAAAATGGATAAATCCAAAAACCTTCTTAGGGTTCTCACATTAAAAGACGCCGTGGGTGTTGGTCTGGGTGCAATTATTGGTGCCGGTATATTTGTGGTTACGGGAGTTGCTGCCGGAATTGCCGGCCCGGCCTTCCTTATAAGTTTACTTCTTGCAGGAACTGTAGCAACTTTCAATGCCCTGAGTTCTGCGCAACTCGCGGCTAAATATCCGCATTCCGGTGGAACTTATGAGTATGGTTATAGGCTTCTCAATCCTCAAGCAGGATTCGCTGCAGGCTGGATGTTCCTTATGAGTAAGCTTGCGGCGGGCAGTGTAGTGGCCATAGGCTTCGGAAGTTATTTTCACCAGCTTTTACCCATAGGATCGCCCCTGGCCTATTCCATTGGTGCTGTATGTTTACTAACTATTGCCAATTTCTTCGGAATAAAAAAAACAGGCTATCTTAATTTATTTATTGTAGGTTTTACTATTCTTTCTCTCCTCTATTTTACTGTAAGCGGCATTCCGGAAGTAAATAATATTAATTTTACCCCTTTTGCCCC
>DATHWA010000075.1:0-3537 GCA_035461025.1 Gillisia sp.
TAAAAGCCTGTCTCTGGACGCCTTTTGTAGAAGGGATCTTTTATCAATATCCCTGAAACATTGATTGATTAAAACAAAACGAAAGTAACTGTAACTTCCTTTCCTACCCGCTCAAGTTTTATCAATTTTTTATAATTTCCAGCAGCCGCCGTATGCCTTAAAACCCTTATATTCAGGAAGCAAACAACCGACCCATGTTTTCTTCTGAAAATATAAAAAGAGGCACTTTCTATAAAAAATTGGAGAGTGAGCACGACCTTGATCCCCTGCTGGAAAGTATTGGGGATGCGAAATATGTGCTGCTGGGTGAGGCCAGTCATGGCACCCACGAATATTACACATGGCGGTCCAGGATCTCCCGGCGGCTTATATTGGAAAAGGGCTTTTCTTTTATCGCAGTAGAGGGTGACTGGCCGGATTGTTACAGGATCAATAAATGGATCAAGAACCCGGCAGATACTACTCCCATAAAAGAGGTTCTTTCAGATTTCAACCGGTGGCCAACCTGGATGTGGGCAAACTGGGAAATTGCTGCCCTGGCAACATGGCTTAAGGATCATAATAACTCCCTTCCGGATGATAAAAAAGTGGGATTCTACGGCCTGGATGTTTACAGCCTCTGGGACTCCCTGGACATTATGGTGCATTACCTGGAAAAGGAAGATCCGGAAACCGCAAAACTGGCGAAAAATGCCTTTAAATGTTTTGAACCTTTTAAAGAGCGGGATTCCTACGCTTCTGTTTTTTCTTCGGGAAGAATGGGATGCAGGGATGAGGTGACAAGGCTATTGCAGGAGGTAAGACTAAATGCCCATAAATATACATTTGAAAAAGAAGCCAATCTTAATGCAGAGATCAACAGCCTGGTAATGGCAAATGCTGAAAAATACTATAAATCAATGGCAGGATTTGGAGAAGAATCCTGGAATGTTCGGGACCGGCATATGGTTGAAACTCTGAATACTCTCACTAAATATCACGGGCCGGAAGCCAAAGTGATCGTTTGGGAACACAACACACATATAGGCGACGCCAGGGAAACAGATATGGCAGATGAAGGCCTTGTAAATGTTGGCCAACTGGTAAGGGAACAGCAAGGGGAGGATAAGGTTTACCTTGCAGGTTTCAGCTCTTTTACAGGATCTGTAATAGCAGGGAATTACTGGGGAAGCCCTATGAAAAATATGATCATGCCGCAAGCTATTAAAAGCAGTGTGGAATACAAGTTACACAAGGAAAGTGGGGAGAATACCCTGGTGATCTTCAAAGGAGAACCGGAAGTGCAGGAACATTTTTCTGAAACCATAGGACACCGTGCCATTGGAGTTGTCTACAATCCGGAAAGAGAAAGAGGGAATTATGTACCCAGCAGGATCTCCCGGAGGTATGATGCCTTATTGTATCTTGAGGAAACTATGGCCCTACATCCCTTAAAAATAGATCCAAGTGATTCCGGTATACCTGACACATACCCCTTCGGAATGTAACAACTAACCATTTTAATATATATTATGAGAACTATAGATGAAATTCGTGAGAAACTTGGAGAAAATGCATCCTATTACCTGGAACACGTTAGTAAAAAAATTTCAAAGGAACGCCTGGAAATGCCGGGCCCACGCATAGTGGATAATTTCATAAATAGTGACCGGCACCCGCAGGTCTTAAAGAGCTTACAGAGTTTATATAAGCACGGGAACCTTGGAGGAACAGGGTATTTGAACATTTTACCCATAGACCAGGGAATTGAACATTCTGCAGCATTTTCTTTTTATAAGAATCAGGATTATTTTGATCCTGAAAATATTATTAAACTCGCTTTGGAAGCGGGGTGTAACGGGGTTGCCACAACCTTTGGAGCTCTTGCCCTGCACGCAAGAAAATATGCACATAAGATCCCATTTGTGGTAAAGATAAATCACAATGAGCTCCTCACCTATCCCAATACCTATGACCAGATCCCATTTGGAAGCGTGCGGGAAGCCTGGGATATGGGCGCAACTGCAATTGGAGCCACGATCTATTTTGGATCTGAGGAAAGCGGCAGGCAAATACAGGAAGTAGCCGCGGCATTTGAAGAAGCACATCAACTTGGCCTTGCAACCATTTTGTGGTGCTATACCAGGAACAATGAGTTTAAAAACAAAAAAGAGGATTTCCATACCGCGGCAGATCTTACCGGGCAGGCTAATCACATTGGAGTAACCATTAAAGCAGATATCATTAAACAAAAATTACCCGAAACCAACTTTGGTTTCAGGGAAATTGGCTTTGGAAAGCAGGATGAGGATATGTACGAGAGTTTAACTACAGATCATCCAATAGATCTCTGCAGGTTTCAGGTTGCCAACTGTTATATGGGAAAAATTGGGCTTATCAATTCCGGTGGTGGTTCCAAAGGAGAATCTGATATACAGGAAGCCGTGCGCACCGCCGTGATCAATAAGCGAGCAGGTGGTAGCGGACTCATCATGGGCCGGAAAGCTTTCCAGCGACCGTTGCAACAGGGAATCGATATTCTAAGGAGTGTTCAGGAAGTTTATCTGGAACCTGAGATCACAATCGCATAATTAATATCATTGTATGCGCGGAAAGGATCAAGATTACTGCTCTGTAAGAATCCCTGGGTGAGGTTTATTTGTCCTCTGACTTATATAAAAGACTTAAGGGAGATTTTACATGTTTTAATCGGACAACAATGAATTAATCTTGAAAAAATTCAGGAAGGCTGATCTACGGGCCCGGTGAAAAATCGGGCCTTTTGCTGTTCTTTCTCCTCTTCTGAAAGAGGGTGGGTATTTTAATATTTTCAGGCCAATTGCTCAATAGGATTTTGAAAATTATCAAAATCGTTTTGCAGGAGTTGAATATCTTCCTCTTTATATCCCTTGAGGTCCACCATAGTACCATTGGCAGCTCCGGATTTTATAGTGAGGTTTTCCCCGGAAATTATAAGGGCATCAATTGAAGTAAGTGGATATTCAACCGGCTTTTGAAACCAATCACTAAAGACCAGTTTTTCCTCATCCCATTCGATGTAAGCTTTGTTCTGGTTTCGTTTGATATAGCCTACTAAGAAATAACCAAGCCCCATAATAAGATAAAGATATCCCAGGAACATGCTGTTATCCAGAAGAATTCCCACCCCACCAATCAGGAGCCAAACAGTTCCAAAAACTTTAAAATAATTTTCCCTGAAAAAATTGGGTTTCTTTTTTATGACGGGCATCAACGTTCAATTACCTTCTAAAGATAAAAACTTTTAAAAATTAATGCCAATATGAGAATAATTAAACCGCTCTAACTTTGATCTCTTTTCGGGTAGGTTTCTCGATATTTTTATCTACGGGTTCCCCATAGAGGTCAAAATCGGCAGCTCCGGTTATTTTAATATCGTAGAATTCGGCAGTTTTAAGATAGGTAGATGTAGCATCTATTAAAACTTCATTATCAACATCGGGAGAGTCAAACTCGGTACGGCCTACGAAGTAGTTTCCTTCTTTGCGGTCTATGACTACTTTAAAGGTCTGCCCAATT
>DATHWA010000076.1:0-10192 GCA_035461025.1 Gillisia sp.
TGCAAAGGCATGGGAGAAATAATTCACTGTTGTGCCAAACCACCAAAAATCCGGATCACGGTACTCAAACCCAATCTGAGCGGCGCGTTGTGGACCACCTGCAATCCTGTAATTGCGGAGCATGGAAATACCGTAATCTACAGCCTCCTCAAAACTATCTGAAGTTAAATATAATCTTGGATTATTACTATAAGTATATTGACCCATGGCTGCAGCTGCCTTCAGTTTAATTGTTGAAGTCACCTGGAAATCAAGACCAAGTTCTACTCCTAAATGCCTTTTATCTATTCCTTGCAATACCTCCTGTACAAATGCAGTAGTGCTTGTTCTACCAAGACCGCTTAACCCATCGGCATAAAAGAAAGAGATCTCTGTCGCGTCATTTATTTCAGTAAAATAGCCGGTAATACGAGAGCGAAATTGCGGGGACCTGTAAATATACCCAAGGTCCACCGAAAGAACTTCTTCACTTTTGAGGCCTCTCACGACGTTATTGTTCTGGCGGGAATTGGAAAACGTATTTCTAAGATTGGGTGCACTGTTAAGAACTGCTGAATTAAAATTGATAAGATGCCTCCCGGTGATCCTGAAATTTCCACCGGCTTTAATACCGAAGTTATTAAAGACCTGCAACTCACTTTTTCCAAAAGAATTTTGAGGGTAACCACCTGCCCTGTAAAGACCGTTTCTTTGATACCGGTTCTGGGAAGCCTCTGCAGCAAGGTAGATATCGGCTCTTTTATGTGTATATGCAAGTTGAGAATAAGCTTCAAAAACTTCAGCGCTAAGTTCAAAATTATATTTATAACGTTCTCCTTCACCGGCGATCCTGTTTCGGTTATTGAGATCACTTTGCGCACGGTCCCCCAGCGATGAAGACTGAGTTCCTTCAGCAAAAAAATCTATATCCAGATAGCCGGTACCACCAAGTAGATCCTTCACCTGCGCATAATTCTCACTTAAAAGTCTCGTATAACGCAGTTTGGCATTTAAGTTCAAAGAAGAATTTATCCTGTGATTAAGAATGGAATTGGCCGTGATTTGCGTATCATCTGTCCTGTCCTCCGCTATTACGTAGATTGCATTCCCCCCAGACTGGAGAAATAGTTGATTTGCGGTATATAAACTTTCCCAGTCTATTTGCCCGTCTTCTACAAAGTGTTGTCTGGCGCGATAAGCAGCTTCGTAGTTTTGATTGTTTTCATTCCGGAGAAAATAGCCTGGCAGTTTCTGGTAATATGCAGGATCCGGATTTCTTCCTCCCCCTATATAACTTTCCTGACCTTCTGATGTAGTTACAAGCCTGGTTCCCCCAAAATCTATCCGGCTGTTTCCGGCTTTACCGGTTTGAAAAGCAAGATTATTATTCAGGCGGGTGTTTTTAGAAATATCCCAATAATGATTTAGCATGAAAACAGGTTCTTTTATTTCCCTGATTCTCGAATTACGAAGCTCCCCATCCTGGTACCCCCAAAAGGAATTGTACTGTCTCCCTCTAAGATCAATAACCTCCTGGGTATTTGCAGATGACCTTCCTCTGATATTGGGGGTATAAAATCCGGTGAAATTTATACTGTGACTGGAATTGATCCTCTTCTCTATTGATAAAAAGAATGCATTAGCATCATATAGTGTTCCTTCCACATAAGCTTCCTCTGCGAACCTTCTCGATAACGATAAAGAATATGACCAGCCGGCAGGGGTTTCTCCGGAATGATAGGTGGCCATAAATCTTCCGGTATACGTTCTATTGGCAGCAGCATAAGAAACCCTACCCCCACCGCGAAATTTAGAAGCCCTCATAATTATATTCGTACTTCCGGCAAGACCCCCAAAACCTACTTCTGCAGGAAGCATTCCCATGGAGAATACCTGGTTGCGCTGGACATCATTGAGTCCTCCCCAATTACTCCATTGTGGTCTCCCGTTAAATAATTTATTCATTTCTATACCATTGATAAAAATCTTCCCCTGGTCACTATCCATACCTCTTGGCCTGAAAAAAGTCTGACTAAAATCAAATGCCGCAGCATTGAGAAAAACATCTCTGGAAGCCTGCAGGAGACCTGCAATATTGTCTACACTTCCTTCCCCGTCATTAAGCTCACTTTCTCCTAAACTTATTACTCCTAATAACATTTGATCCCTGAACAAATCAACTTCCAGCGGGATCATATCCAGGTCCTTTCGTTTGTTATCCTCAATATTTACTGGTAACCTGAAAATGTGATATCGTGCCTTTGTGAAAATCAAGGTGTAATTTCCAATTGGAATATCTTCTACGGAAATTTGAAATTCTCCTGCTGCATTGGTAGTAGCGCTTAAGTTGCTGCCCACCATAGTTACCTCCACTTCTTCCAAGGGTTCAAATGTGGAAGCATCCACTACCATACCTGAAATAGAAGTTTCTTGTGCTGCTAAATTTAATAGACCACAGAGCCAAATAATCAACAATAACACCCAATCTTTCATTTATAACTAACTGGTTTTCACCAATTAATTTAAAAATATAATTTATAATTATTTAAATATTTACTACCTTATAATGCTCTTTTCTCATAATTTTAATATTTAAAGCTTTATATGTTAATAAATTTACATTTACACCCCACTCGGATTGTCAAATTGACAATTATTTTATTATTTCCGCTTTTTTCATTTGCACAAGATGAGAGATCTTATCTCATTAGAACAATTGCCTTTTATAATGTGGAAAATTTATTTGACACTGTAAATGATCCATGGATATTTGATGAGGATAGGACTCCAACCGGGAAAGATATCTGGACGAAAGAAAAATATGAAGATAAGCTGAAGAATATTGCAAAGGTAATTGCAGATATTGGTCAATCCCTGACAGGCACCTCTCCTGCGATCGTTGGGATTTGTGAGGTAGAGAACCGGGGAGTACTTGAAGATCTTGTTAACCAGCCTACCCTAATAAATTCTAATTATGGGATTATACATTATGATTCTCCGGATAACAGAGGAATAGATGTAGGCCTGCTTTATAAAAAAGATAATTTTTTTCCCACTTCTTCAAGCTCCCATAGGCTTATGCTCTATGACAGGGACGAGCCTACCAAGAGAGTATATACGCGGGACCAACTGGTGGTAAGTGGGTACCTGGATGGAGACTATATTCATTTTATCGTTCACCACTGGTCTTCTCGAAGCGGGGGCGAGGCCCGGAGCAGTTATAAAAGAGAAATGGCGGCTAAACTCAATAAGCGCATTATTGATTCGCTTTATAGACAGAACGCCGATTCAAAAATCGTGGTAATGGGAGATTTTAATGATGACCCATCAAATAAAAGCATTAAAAGAGTCCTTGGTACTACGGGAAACAAAAGCAAAGTTGGAGAGGACCTGTTATACAACCCTATGGAAAGTATGATTAAACGGGGACAGGGAACACTGGCTTACAGAGATGGCTGGAATTTATTTGACCAGATTATAATCTCTCATCACTTCCTCAATGGAAATTACGATGCATATCAATTTTACAAGGCGGGGATATTTAACCCGGATTATCTTATAACTCCTCACGGACAATTCAAGGGCTATCCCTACCGCAGTTATGACTACGGAGGATATACCGGAGGGTACAGCGATCACTTCCCCGTTTATATATTTCTAATTAAAGAGTTCCCTAAGGATTAATTACTCCTTGCTTACAGTAATTGCGTTTGGCAAATTATCTACCATCCTTGTATAGATAGCACGGTTCTCATCCCTGTTGGAAGGTTCTATATCTATTGCACCATCTTCATTACCATCTACTGCGGTGGTAAGGTCTATTCCTGTAAAAAGAGTATTTAAATTAATATCTAAATAAAGTGTCTCATTGGCATTAAGGGTAAGCCCCCCTCCCTGAATGGTTTTTGTAATTATTTCTTCCACATCTGTATGGATGGTAAGGATCATACTATTCACCGTTCCGGTTATAGATAGCGACCGGTTATTCATAGGGTCCGCCGCCGGAAGCTCCTGCCCACGGTCTAATCTTAGTGTTACCCTGTCATATGTACCATGTTCAAGTGAAGCCGATCCCAGAGCGGTAGGCTGTGCGGGCAGCCCACTATTTAGCAAAGGTATTTGCCGTACCCCTGCATCACCAAACCTGGTACTTGATGCAGTACTTTCTCCGCTTTTAATGATCCCTATCTCTCTTACTCTTAATTGCGCTTGGAGCAAGTTAGCACCTGCCACTACACTGGGCGATGCAGTTTCACTAGTAATTACAGGCCTGGCCTCCAAGTTTACACTTGCTACCGGGGTAGCATCATCATCACTGCTACAGGAAATAAATCCTACACTGGCCATTGCTAAAACGCATACTATAAATTTATTCTTTCTCATAATTCAGTTTTTTTTAAAGATAAAAAATAATCAAGAAAACATTCCTGCATTAACGAAACTATAGCATTAATAACATCTCACAGGGATTTGGTGTTTTAAAATAATTTCATTTGCCCATCTTTGTATTCTCTGTGAAGTTCACAATTGAGGGGGGCTATTCTTTTATCTGAAAAATACTTTTTTCTTGCAATACGGAACTGTTGTTCTACCTGCTGAGCAATATTCCCCTCTCCTTTCATTCTCCGGCCAAACTGGCTGTCATTCAAATTTCCACCGTGGCATTCGGCTATTTGATGAAGTACCTTATCTGCCCGGTGAGGCATGGCCTTCTTTATCCAGTCTGTGAAGATTCCACCAATGGCCCCGTTTAACCGGACCATTGTATAGCCAACCCCCTGCGCCCCATTTTCTGAGATCGCTTTAACTAAGGGTAGGATCTCATGACTGTTGATGCCCGGAATGATAGGAGCCATCATCACACTTACGGGAATTCCGGCTTCAGAAAGTTTCCTTACAGTTTCCAATCGTTTTCTTACACTTGCTGTTCGGGGCTCCAGTAATCGACGGGTATTTTCTTCCAGGGAAGTTATGGACATGTTTACCTGTACCAGGTTATCCTGGGCTAATTCCTTTAAGACATCAATGTCCCTCTGGATAAGGGCATTTTTAGTAATGATACCAACCGGATGTTTATATTTTAAAAAGCACTGCAGTAAACGCCTGGTAATTTCCAGCTTCTTTTCTATAGGCTGATAACAATCTGTATTTCCTGAAAGTACAATAGGTTCAGCATCCCAACTCTTACTTCGCAACTTCGTTTCCAGAAGTTCTACTGCATTTCTTTTTACAAGGATCTTCTGCTCAAAATCCAGGCCGGCACTATACCCCCAGTATTCGTGAGAATTACGGGCATAACAATAAACACAACCGTGTTCACAGCCTTGATAAGGATTAAGAGAATAGCCCATCCGTATATCCGGACTGGTAACCTTATTGACAATGGTCTTTGGAAAAGTATCTATTAAAGTAGTTTTTGAAGATCTCGCCTCCTCCCCTTCAATCGCGCAATAGTTAAGGAAGTCATCGCGCATTTCGTGGCTGTGAGCATCAAACCTGTTGCCTACGTTTAACTGCGCCCCCCTCCCTTTAATAATTCCATCTTCATTTGCCATAAAACAAAAATATGGAATATTTCCCATAAAAAGGAATTATTCCATATTGAATTTTCATGATTCTGGACTATTTCCCGGGAAAATCAGCTTTCCTTTTACTCAAAAAAGCCGAGGTTCCTTCTTTAAAGTCGGCTGTACCAAAGCTATTTCCAAATTCTTCAATCTCTACCTCGAAGCCATTCACGCCATCTTCATAATTGGCATTTACCGCTTTAATCGCTGCACTTATAGCGACCAGAGAGTTTTTAAGGATCTTACGGGCCAAATTCTCAGCGAACTCCATTAGGTCTTCCGAATTCGTAACGTGATTTACAAGGTTATACTGTAATGCCTGAGTAGAATCTATCATTCCGGCAGTCATGATCATTTCCATAGCTCTTCCTTTGCCTACCAGCTGCGGTAGTCGCTGGGTCCCACCGTAACCCGGAATTACGCCAAGGGAAACTTCCGGTAATCCCATTTTAGCATTTTCACTGGCTATTCTAAAATGTGCCGCTAATGCCAGTTCAAGCCCGCCTCCCAAAGCGAAACCGTTAATTGCGGCAATTACAGGTTTAGGGAAATTCGCCACCATATCAAATAACGTTTTCTGCCCTTTTGCAGCGAGTTCTTTACCTTCTTCTGCAGAAAAATTGGCAAATTCACTAATATCTGCCCCTGCAACAAAAGCTTTTTCCCCGCTGCCGGTTAGGATGATCACTTTTACCTCATCATCCAGTTCAGCTTCTGTGAAAGCCTGGTGAAGTTCCTCAATGGTTTCCTTATTTAAAGCATTAAGTTTCGAAGGCCTGTTTATAGTAATGGTTAATATTCCATCATTTTTTTCCTCAAGTACATTTTCAAAATTCATGTTGGTTATTTTTTCTGGTTAGATAATATTTCTTTTTTGTCTTAATATGCAGGACCGGGGAAGATCTATTTAGGAAACTTTACAGTAAATATAGTTCCTTTATTTCTCTTTGACGTGAACGTGATGCTCCCACCATACGTTTCCACAAGGTTTTTAACCATCGCAAGACCAAGTCCCATCCCACTGGATTTGGTGGTAAATTTTGGCTCAAAGACTTTTTCTTTATTCTCTTCGTCAATGCCAATACCATTATCACTCACCATTATGCTTACCATCTCACCTGCCTCTTCAACCCTAACAAAAATCTTTGGATCCTGTACATCCTGGAGCGCCTGGGTAGCATTTTTAACTAAATTGGTAACCACCCTAATAAGTTGGGTACGATCAAATTTTGCCAGGATCTCCTCTTTTTCTGTAGAGAAAACAATATAATTTTCATTGAAAATATCCAGGGCCAGCTTCACGATCTTGGGGACATTTAGAATTTCATTTTGCTGCGCAGGCATTTTTGCAAAATTTGAGAATGCTGATGCGATTGCGCTCATCGTGTCAATTTGATGGATTAAGGTGTTGCTGTATTCCTCCACCTTGGTATGAATTTCAGGATCATTAGGATCGAAATTTCTCTGAAAACTCTGAACACTCAGCCTCATTGGAGTAAGAGGATTCTTGATCTCATGTGCTACCTGTTTGGCCATTTCCCTCCACGCTTGTTCCCTCTCCCCTGTAGCCAGCTTTACGGCACTTTCTTCAAGATCATCTATCATGCTATTGTAAGCCGCTACAAGGGTATAGATCTCTTCTGAAGCGTTTTCTATTTCTATTTTCTGGTTTTTCTTATCCAGTCTGGTTTCCACAATCTTCTCCGATACCATTTTTAGGGATTTTGTAATATACTTAGACAGGAAATAGGAAAGCAGGATGGCCAATACCAGCATGAACAAATAAACCTCTGCCATCTTCATAAGGAAATCATTAAGATCCTTTTGCAGTAGTTCATCATCCTGAAGATATGGAAGATAGAGGATAGCCAGGGGCTTAAACTGGTTATCGTTAATATAGGAATAGGAGGACTGGAAAACCTGACCGTTAACTTCACTCCTTTTTAAAAATCGTTTACGTGAAGAAGATTCCAGTTGCGCGAGGATCTGCTGCGGAATTTGATCGTTAGAGGTATCTCGAAAAAAAGACTCATTTGACTGGATAAGGAGTTTCCCGGAGAGATCGTAAATATTAAGCTGCATATCATGCACCTGTGAGATCTCGTGAATCTTCTGCCTGTCCTTCATGATAACCGGTAAATTTCGAGTATTCACCACATGAGTGGTACTCGCAAGGACAAATTTTATATTTTCCCGTATTGCCTGTTCTTTTCTCTCAAGACGGTCACGGTGATAAGCTTCAGATTCCTGTTTGTATTGATAAACAGTTACTCCAACGATCAATATCGAGGCACCTAAAACCAACAGGATCATGGATATGAAAATTCTATTCCTAAGAGATAGTTTTAATTGCCTCATTTAAAAATCATTGGTTGTACACCTTTAATCAATTATCACACCATCCTAGACATTGGGATTTTTAGATCTTATACGTTGGTACATTTTAAAGCCAAGCATCAAAATAACCGATAATAATATAATTCCAATTACACCGTATATCCAATCCAGGGCATTGCGAAGAATCACAAGAAAGATCACCGCAAAAAGAATGATTGTTGCACCCTCATTAAACAACCTCATCCCGTTGGAAGTCCATTTGATTTTATCCTGCTGAAACTCTTTAAAGATAAGATGGCATTTATAATGGTAGATAAATAACAATACTACAAATCCCAGTTTAACCAGCATCCAGTCCTGTTCCAGCCAAAAAGGCATGAGCACAAGCAACCAAATTGCAAAACCTGTGGCAAGTATTGCAGATGGCCAGGTTATTATAAACCACAACCTCCTGGTCATCATTTTTAACTGGGTGGTAAGAATAGATCTCTCCGGCTCAGGTTTTTCTGCCGCTTCAATATGATAAACGAACAACCGGGGGATATAAAATAGCCCGGCAAACCATGTAATCACGAAAATAAGATGTAATGCTTTTAAGTATTGGTAATATTCCAGCACGATTTATTATTTAGATTTTGCCACCGATAAAGCAGAATATGGTTATAGGCTTCGGAAGGATCCCGGCAAATAATTTCGTAATTCATTGCTTCCAGATTATAGCTTCCTTAACAAAGATAGGAATTTAAGGTATTTCCTTCAGCAGAAAAACTTAGGTAATGCCTGCTTCCAGCTTATTCTTTATTTCCCTTCTAAGAAAGTATCCGGTTACAATTGTGGAAAGCAGGTCGGCCAAAGGAAAGGAGATCCAAACCCCAAGTTCCCCCAAGTAAATAGGCAGTACCAACACCAGCGGGATAAAGAAAAAGCCTTGTCTTGTGAGAGTTAATAAAAGTGCGGGAGTTGCTTTTCCTATGGCCTGGAAATAAGCCGATCCTATAAGTTGCAGTGCTACTACTGGGGTTGCTGCAAAAACCCAGCGCATTGCATTTGGAGTATCGGCAATAACGGTGGGATTGGTCGTGAAAATACTTACAATTTCTTCAGCAAAGACCATAATACCGGTGAAAACCAGAAGTCCCAGGAGGCTGGCGTATAAAATAGCAGTGAATATACTTTTCTTAACTCTTCCCCATAACTGCGCCCCGTAATTATAACCCGCTATAGGCAAAAATCCCTGTGTCATTCCCAGCACCGGAAAAAGGGCAAACATCAACATTCGTCCAATAATGGCGTAAACTGTCACAGAATCCTCGCCACCCAACTCAAAAAGGATGTTGTTCATAAGAAGATAGACGAGGCTCACTACGGCCTGTCTGGCCAGGGTCACAAATCCTAGTGATGCGATCTCCCCTGAAATTGAGCGGTCAATTCCAAAATCTTTCAAAGTGATCTTCATTTCTGAATTCCTGGAAAGGAAAAACCAGAGCACATATACAAAGCACAGTAAATAGGAAATTGTAGAAGCCCATGCCGCGCCTTCCATCCCCATATCGAGAACATAAATAAGTATATAATCGAGGAAAAGATTACCAACGGAAGGAATTATCATCGCAACCATGGCAAATTTAGGCTTCCCTTCTGCCCTAATGACGGTATTCCCCATCATACATAAAGCGAGGAACGGCACCCCGTAAAGAACAATGGTATAATAGATCCTGGCGGGTTCAAAAATAGCTCCTTTACCACCAAAGGCTGGGATGAGGGAATCCCTGAAAAAGAGACCAAGGATTACCATACCTATTGTAAGCAGGAGGGTCCAGGTTATCTGGTTTCCCATGGTTCTCTTCGCCCTTTTTTTATTCCCTGCCCCCAATGATCGTGAGATCACGGAGGAACCTCCAATTCCAATTGCCATTCCCAGAGCGGCGATGAAGAAGGATACAGGAAGCACCACATTAATAGCTGCAATGGCAATAGAGCCAATCCAGTTTCCAACAAATATGGTATCCACAAGAATGTTGAGAGACATCACCAGGATGCCAATGGAAGCAGGTACCGCCTGGCCAATAAGTAATTTCCCTATGGGTTCTTTTCCTAGTACCGCGGCATCCTTTACTGGCATTACTTTACACCTCTACAGGCTTGGAAAAGGCCCACTCATCAATCCAGCGTGATAACACCTGCGACCAGTCTTCACGATCATTAAGACAGGGCACAACTGTGAATTCTTTTCCTCCAACTTCATGAAAGATCTCTTCCCCCTCCATCGCGATCTCCTCAAGGGTTTCCAAACAATCACTCACAAAAGC
>DATHWA010000077.1:0-16604 GCA_035461025.1 Gillisia sp.
CCTTGATAATCTAATTCTCCATTATTACTCCTTATATAATAGACTCTTTCCTGCGGTAGTTTCTGTAAATATCTAAGACTAATCGCTGCATATTGGCTATCTGGAAATTCGTCTTTTTCCAAAAGAACCTCTGCAGCTATCACTGCTCTTTGAAGTAACCTTTCCTCAAAGCGCGATTCACGATTATCCTCAAATAGAAAATAAAGGAAAAGGCCGGTAAGGCCTATCATAGCAGAACAAATAATGGAAAAAATTGCTGCTATTTTATATTTTATCTTCAAGCTATCTTATTACGTACCCCATCCCAATCACGGTGTGAATAATTTTATCTGGTTTGGTGTCTTCCAGTTTTTTACGAAGATAATTAATATAAACATCTACTACATTAGTTCCCAGGTCATATTGTACTCCCCAGACCATATCCAGTATGTTTTCACGGGAAAGGACCCTGTCTATATTTTGTAGTAAAACCTTTAGTAGCTTAAATTCCGTGGCGGTGAGCTTTACCTCCTTAGCATCTTTGTGAACTTTTTTTGACACGTCATCCAGTTCTATACCTTTAAACTTATATAGTACCTCTTCTTCACGTGGTTGCTGGGTTCTTCTTTTCACGGCATCTATCCTTGCTACAACCTCTTCTATCTTGAAGGGCTTGACAATGTAGTCATCGGCTCCCAGGTTAAGGCCTTTTACAACCATATCTGTAGTATCCAAAGCGGTTATGAGAATAACGGGAGTGTTGTTTTGCCGGGTTTTAAGTTCTTGCAGGACCTCAAGCCCGGTCATCCCGGGGAGCATAATATCCAAAAGAACAAGGTCATAGGACTCCCTAAGAATTAACTCCAGACCCATTAAACCATCCGTGGCGATCCCAATAGAGTGGCTAAGCTCAAGTAAATTCCTATGGAGAAGGGACGCCACGTTTGGTTCATCTTCAACTAATAAAATTTTCATACGTTCAAATATGGGTAATTCTTAAATCTTCCTTATTAAAATGGAATTAGAATTTAGTTTAAAAAAATGTTATTAACTTCGGATTATTATTTTTTTTTAATCACTATTAAAGCCATCCCGGTGCGATGGGCCTGAAGATATGAGAAAACAAATCATCCAGATCGTATTAAACTTACGAACCCTTCTTAGAGAAAAATTTCATCAATACAACGAGCAGCTTCCTTTTTTAATTATGATTATCCTCGCACTTATAATTGTAGTGGGAGGAATAAATCTATTTGTGGATCTTACAAATACTCTTCATACAGATGCTCTGGCAGAATATGATAGGAAAATTACAGATTATGTCACCTCTTTTCGCACCCCGCAGCTCAATAAGTTTTTTCAGTTTATAACAGAGGTTGGTGATCTCAACGGATATATTGTATTAACCGCTCTAAGCACTATAATTTTTTGGCTAATATTCCGGAATTGGAGGTTTGTACTGGAAATTGTTTTTGTTCTCGCTATATCAGGACTGGCAAACGTGGCTCTTAAGCAAGTAATAAACCGTGCAAGACCAGATGCAGAGCATCTTGTATCTGTAGCCACTCTTAGTTATCCCAGTGGCCATGCAATGAGTGCAATAGCATTCTATGGTTTTTTGATCTACCTTTTTTATAATTTTAAATTAAATGTATGGGTTAAGACATTAACAATACTTATTTTAGGATTGCTTATTCTGGCCATAGGAATTAGCAGGATCTATTTAGGAGTACATTATCCATCAGATATCGCGGGGGGTTATATTGCCGGGTTTATTTGGGTGATATTCTGTATAGTCCTTTTCCATGTAATAGATCTATTAAGGAAAAGAAGAAGAAAAAGAAGTGCAAATATTGAATAATTAAACTTTGAGAACTTTAAATCTATATAACAACATTCATCTTAGAAAAATATATTTCTCCCCGGTTTACATGGTTCTGGAGTTTATGTTTTTCTACGTTTTCATTCCCTTTATCGCTGTTAGTTATCTGGATGGTTGGTATAAAATCATTCCCTTATTGCTCATTGCGGGATTCTTCTTTTTGATCCTTAGGATAGATCCCCACTTTGATAAACGTGTGCTTTACAGGATTAATAAAAAACATCTTAGGAGAAGCCTTCCCAGGATTATTGTTATTTCTATCCTTCTTATTTGGTTTACCTTTTGGATTTTTCCAGGCCTTTTCTTTCAATTTCCGCTGGAAAATTTTAAGGCTTACGTGGTCACCTTGTTTCTTTACCCTTTAATTTCTGTGATTCCTCAGGAATTATCTTACAGGGTATATTTTTTTCATAGGTACAGGAAATTGGTGCCGGAGAAGTATTTGCTAATGCTTAGTAACGCAATCATATTTGGACTTACCCATTGGATATATGGCAACTGGGTTGCCCCAATTGCCACATTTCTTGTGAGCTGGATCTTTATCTTTAATTATTTGAAAAGTAAAAGCCTGCTAAATGTTAGTATAGAACATTATATCTATGGCTTTATAATGTTCACGATTGGATTTGGCTATTTCTTTTCCTAAGATTACAGGCCAATGCCCCCAAGAAGGTACCATAGAATAATGAATACAATGATAATTCCGAAACAGCCGCAGCCACCACCAAGTTTTTTTGCTCCCCAACCTGCGAGGAGCGCTCTTAATATTTTTTTCATTTTTTAAATTGTTTGGGGATAAAAATAACAGAAACTAACTGGGGTTAAGGGTGGTTTAGGAAAACTTTAGTTTAATGCTTTAAATTTTTATTAAATCCGGTTTTTCAAATTTGTATCTTTAGAAGGAATCAATTTAAAGAAATAATGAAATCTTTTATTCTTAATACATTTCTTATAGTCCTCTTGTCATTACCTTTTTCCATGTTATCACAGGAGAACAGGGCAGAGCTGCTTCGCAAGGTGAAAGGTTTTAGCCATCCGGAATCTGTCGTTCTTGACGAAAAAAATGATGTCTTATACATTTCCAACATCGGCGAAAAAGAAACAGGGGATGGGTTTATTTCCAAAGTTTCTCCGAATGGCGAAATAATTGAACTTAAATGGATCGATAATCTTAATGATCCAAAGGGCTTATTATTGGTAGATGAGATTTTATATGTAACAGATAATACAGAGCTGGTAATCATGAATTCTCAAACCGGTGAGGTGACCCAACGAATTGAAGTGACCGGCTCGTCTTTTTTAAATGATATTACAGTAGACGGAGAGGGGATTATTTATATTTCAGATACCGGAAAAAGTGCTATCTATAAGAGAGAGACTACAGGGGAGATAAATGAATGGGTGATTACAGATGAACTGGAATTTCCAAATGGCTTGCTGGTTGTAGAGGATTTTATCTATGTAGCTGCCTGGGGAAAAGAAAATCCCGGAAATGTATTAAAAGTGGACCTCACGAGTGGGCAGATCCATAAAATCACAAAGGATGGGATTGGAAATCTTGATGGAATACAGCTGGTAGATGGGGATGGCTTTTTTGTATCAGACTGGGCGAACGGAAAAATCCATAGGGTTGGAATGGATGGGCAGCAAATGGAGATACTTACTTCAGAAAAAAGTGCCGGAGATATTTTATTTCTTGAAGAAAAAAACCAACTTGTTTTACCAATGAACCTTCAAAATGCGGTGTGGTGGTACCAACTGCAATAATTTTAAGTTTAACTTATAATAAATTGGTTATTAATTTTTTACTTTACCTTTTTAATTACAAAAAAACCATATGCAAATTAGAGATAAAGACGATAAAGAGTCTGAAGATTATATTTTACAGGATAATAAGAAAACCAGGTTTGGGGCTACTTTCATTATTATAGTGCTTATAATTCTTGCAACTGCTGTAGCCATGACAGGTGTTTATTTTGATTATTGGTAGCCCTAGGAAACCTTTATTTCATTAAGCAGTAAAAAAGCCTGATTCACATATTCCTTCTCAAGGAAAAGTGCGAAATAATTAGAGGTTGAGATCATTTCAAATACAGGTATTCCCTCATAGGCCAGCAGCTTGAAGATATAGAAATAAAGACCTACAGTTTTTGCACTATTTTTTGGAAGTGCAATTGTGATACTGGATAATTCACTTTTTACAGATACAAGGATCTCATTTTCAAAACAGGTGGCAACTGTATCTTTTAATTCAGCAGAAACAAGGATATTACTCTCCTGATAATTGCTTGAGAAATTAAGGTAAACTCCCAACTCATCCTTCACAATATTTAAAAGTTTCGCCTGGCTTCCAAGAATGGTTTTGGAATTGAGGTAAGTATACTCCGTTATTCCAGAGCGTACCACGATATCTCCCATTTCCCTGAAATTAGTGTTTTTAGGCAGGTTCTTTTTAGGGGCATAACGGCGAAGCGCCATAATTATGGAACCCTGTTGTACCGGTTTTCTAAGTTCTTTTTCCACCTCCGGCTGCAGGTGGGCAGCAAGTGCACTGAAATTAATTAGATCCTTTGCAAGGGCATCATCAAGAAATGGCTGGTGACGTAATATATTGTGAACGACAGAAGTTATGGTATTCATTGTTAAATAATATACATTTTGTGCAAATGTATATAAATTTTAGCGTGTTTTTTTTCTGAAACCATTCTTTGAGTAATTATGCATTTTTAAACTGAGATCGATGAAAGTGTTGAAATTTGGTGGGACATCTGTAGGTTCTGCTGCAAGTATTAGAAATGTAAAGAACATAGTTTCAGCAGTGGAGGGTGAAAGGCTCCTTGTACTTTCTGCTATGTCCGGGGTTACCAACCTTCTGGTACAAATAAATGAATATTTCAAGAATAATGAAGTGGCAAATGCTACAGTCATCATTCAGGAACTTAGGGTCAAACATTTGCAGTTAGTTGAAGAACTTATTACTTCTGAAAATTCTGAAGTTCAAAAGCAGGTGAATTATTTATTTGATCAGTTTTCTAATATCCTTCTGCAGGAATCTTCAGAAAATGCCGAAGCTAAGATCCTAACTTTTGGAGAGACCGTTTCGACTTATATTGTCTCTGAGTATTTCAGGGCTGAAGGGGTTCAAAATACATTACTGGAGGCTAAAAAGTTCATGCAGGTACCAAACCTTGAAAATCCGGATACGGAAAAAGTTGGTAGGTTGCTTGAGCAATATCTAAAATCAAAACCAAAAGCTCCTGTTTATATCACCCAGGGATTCGTACGCACAGATAAATTTAACCGAATAAATACACTTAAGCGAGGAGGAAGTGATTTTACGGCCACTATCCTGGGGGCAGCGGTAAGGGCAGAGGAGATACAAATTTGGACAGATATTGATGGTTTCCATAACAACGATCCCCGCTACGTTGAAAATACCCATCCGCTCTCGCATCTTTCTTTTGAGGAAGCGGCAGAGCTTGCTTATTTTGGAGCCAAGATCCTGCATCCACAAACCGTATCCCCGGTGATTGATAAGAACATTCCTATTTATTTAAAAAACACGTTCACGCCGGAGGCACAGGGAACGATGATCTCAAATAGAGTAAAGAGCAGGGGACTCAAAGCTATTTCAGCCAAAGACGGAATTACGGCTATAAAGATCAAATCCAACAGGATGCTAATGGCCCACGGATTCTTGAAAAGGATCTTTGAAGTCTTTGACGCAAATGAGACAGCAATTGATATGATCACTACTTCAGAAATTGCCATTTCCCTTACAATAGATGATAATCGTAATCTTAACGTGATCCTGGAGAGCCTGAAGGCGTACGGAGAGATCACTGTGGAGACAGATCACAGTATTATTTGTGTTGTGGGAGAAGGCCTTATTGAAGAAAATAATACTGCCAGGCTTTTTGAAGTGTTACAGGATATCCCCGTTAGGATGATCTCTTATGGTGGAAGCATTAACAATGTTTCCCTGCTGGTTGCCACAGAGCATAAGATCAATACCCTGCGGGCGCTCCATTCCAAATTATTCAAAACCCAAAGCTACGCATTGGCATAACGCTTGTACCTCTGTTTTTTGTTTGTTTAAACCACCTCTTAACCTGTTAAAAAGAGGTGGTTTTTTATTTTTTCCTTAATTGCTCCAACTCATTCTTGAGTTCTATATATTTTGAAAGAAAATAAGTACTCCTTGAATAATGGTGCTTAAGCATAGCACCTGTGAAATTTTCGCTCCGGCGCTCCTCAAGATTCTCTGTTGTGCATTTAATCCTGGAAGAAAGGATCTCGTAATAATATTCTTTGCAGAAAAGCATATTCAAAAGTTCATAGCCATTTTCCGCTGCCTTGCTCCAGTTTTCTTCAGAGGTGTATAGCAAAACAGCTGCATTAGCAAATTCTTCAGGTGTACTTGTAATTGTCAGTTTGCCTTCAGTCTCGCGTCCCATACCTTCAGCTCCCAATCCGGTGGTGACAACCGGGGTGCCGCAACGCAGTGCCTCAGTAATTTTTCCTTTAAGCCCTGCACCATATCTAAGAGCTGCAAGGCTTACACGGGCTGCTTTCACCACTTCCTCTGCACTTTCTGCCCGCCCTTTTATCAGGAAGTTCACTTTTGGATCATTGAGTTGCTGAATGGCAGAAGTAGGGTAGGCCCCATATATAAGCATTTGGGCCGTAGGTAGCTTTCTGTGGATCAAAGGCCAGATATCTTTTTTCAGGTATTGTAAAGCATCTACATTGGGAGCATGTTTAAAATTACCAATACTTATAAAATCCTCCCTTTCTCCATAAGCCGGCAATGTTTTTTTAAATGCTGAAGAAATTTTCTCCTGCATAAATGGCAAATAAAGGAGGAGGTTTTCAGGAACCTTAAATTCCCTCTTTAAAATATCCATTTCCACTTCAGAAATAATTAAACTTAGATCACACCTGTAAATACTTGCGATCTCCCTCCGTGCAAGTTCAGATTCCATTAACCCGGTTTCCGCGATGGTTGGATTTTTTATCTTGTTTTGCCGAAACTTTCTCAGGAAGTGAAGATCTTCCGTATCCAAAATGGTTAATGCGTTGGGACAGGTTTCTGTAACCCTCCAGCCAAACTGCTCCTCCATCATATAGCGATCATAAACCACAATTTGGGGGGAAAGATCATTTACAAAATAATTAAAAGTGGAACTGTTGAGCTTTATTTTTTGAACAACGATCCCTTTGGTTGTAAGATCCTCGCAATAGGGTGTGGGAGAAGCGGTTGTGGCAAAAGTAATAGAATAGTCTTGAGATAGAAAATACTCCAGAAGTTGCATCATCCTTGTCCCTGCGGCCGATGATGCCGGCTCCGGCCAGACGTACCCAATCACTAAAACCTTCCTCATTCTTTTTTTGGTAAAAGTACCTTATTTAGCCTGGGGCGGCAAATGGCCGGCTACATTAAAGATCACTTACATCTTGTACTTTTCGTGTCTTTCTTCAAGAACCTTATAATTCATATCCTTCCTGTTTTTTAGCACAGTTTTTCCAAACCAGGTGTGGTAATTTTGCTTTTTCAGGAAGTCCATATTAAGTTTATACCATTCCTCATCTGTATAAGTACGATTGAAGAAGGTCTCCCATTCGGCTCTAAGCCTCTCATTCCTGAACAGGTAACTCTCAATTCCCAGGTGATAGAAATCGGCATCACAAATGATCTTTTCAGCTTTTGTTTTTGGTTTTTGAGGAAGTTTGGTAGCCATAATGCAATCTGCAACGATCTGGATCTTGTCTTCAGGATAATCTACTTTGGTTAGATATTCCCGGGCGTAAATAACGCTTTGTTCCTCATGATCTGCATACGTTTCAGCCATCCCGGTATCATGAAAGAGAGCTGCGATTAGGATTGGATCAAGATTGGAGCCATAAACCTCTTCATATTGGGCGATGGTCTTGGAATACCGGTAAACTTCTTTGGTGTGTTCCACACTATGAAAGGGCAGGGATTTACATCGGCTGTTTTCCAGCAGATTGATACAGTAATCATAGGTTTCAGAAATTAACCCGGATCTGCTCAAACCTTTAAAAAAATTAAATGCCATGTGAGGGTCTATAAAATATAAATACTGTATTAACTACTGGTTTTCAGGTGTTTGTTTGGGGCAGGAATAAAATTTGTTTGTCTTTTATCCTGATTCTAATTTACAAGTTTTAACCGGATAGGTAAACTTCTATCCTACTTTAACCTTTTATTATGCTATTGGACCTTCCAGGTAAAAGGTTTACTGAATTCTAATGTTATCCCCATATATAATTTTGTTGTAAGTATTAAGTCTTTTCTCTCTCCTCTCTTCTCTTTTTTCTTGTAACTCCTTGTCTAGATTCTTTTTTCCTGGCTCTTGTCTCCTGGCTCTTGTCTTCTGGGTCTTGTCTTCTGGGTCTTGTCTTCTGGGTCTTGTTTCTTGGTTCTTTTTTACCCGATCCCCTAAAAATTTCTTAAACCTAAGTGCATTGGTGGCTTATTTCTTAATTTAGGTAAAACTAGTATATGAGCAGAGGTTTTGTAAAAGAGGATGACCAGGAAGAAGCACCATTTATTCCGCCGCGGGCAGCAATACCACCGGGGGTTACAAATTATGTGACGCCAACAGGTTATGAAGAATTGCAGTCGGAAAAAAAGCAGCTGGAAAATCAATTGTCAACCCTTAATATTGAGGATGAAAAGGAAAAACGACACGCCCGTGCGATACTCACCGGAAAGCTTAATCTCCTTAACGAGCGAATAAACACTGCCAGGGTACTTGATCCTGCCGAGCAGCCTCTTGATGAAGTTCGTTTTGGCGCTACTGTTACTTTTGAAATAATTTCCGGCGACCAGGTTGGAACGGTAAACAGATTCCAACTGGTGGGGGTGGATGAGGCAGATATCAAATTGCATAAGATTGCATTTGTAGCACCCATTGCGGTAGTATTATCCGGTAAAAAGAAAGGGGAAATTGCCCAATTTAAACGCGGACCCGCTGTACAGGAATTTAAGATCCTGGAAATCGAGTATGACCTTACTAAAGAGAATTAATTTCCTGCCGGGGTAAGGGTGAATTCCAGATCGTCTACAATATCCCCGTATTCATCTATCTCTATTTCAAAAGAAGTCACGGTTGGGGATGTAGTGTAACCAAGAATTTCCAGTTGTGCAGGATCAACTTCAGCAGTATAAATTCCCGGGGCTAATCCCAGGTATGTAAAATAACCGTCTCCTTCCGAAAGGAAAGTTGCCACCTGCAGGCCTTTTTCATCCAGCACATTAATTCGAATTCGGCCCTGTCCACGTAATCCTCTGTCATCTCTAATGTAAACCATTCCACTTACTTCTCCCATAACCTCTACAGGCACATGGATCTCCTGGAAATGATTAGGTAGAGTGAGCACCTTTATTTTTGGATTCTTTATTCTCCATGCGATATTATCGAGGCTTATTGGATCTATTTCCAGTAGAAGGTCTATATATGGCTGCAATTCCGTGATTCTTAGAATCGTTTCGTCTTCATTATAAGTTAACCTGCCTGTGCGGTTCTTAAGCTGTAGTCCTGCGACTGAAGGCTCCATAGGATCCTTAATTCCATTTTGATTAAGATCCAGGAACGGGATGATAGTAAGTGCGGCACGAGACATTGCTGTGCGGTTACTTGCCATGACGTGACCGGTATTATCATCAAGCATTAAACTTCCACGTGCAGATTGTACGAAGGAGGAATTTCGGTTACCAATTCTTGAGGTCATTGCCGTCTGTGCAGCATTGAAGGCATACCTTAGACCTACTTCAAAAATATGGGCATCCCGGAGGAAATTATTTTCATAAGCAACATTCAGAAATCCCTGTTTAAAGACGGGGCGCTCCAGTTCCAGAATTATATTATTAAACTGATTTCTGCTGAAGTCAAATTGCACCTGTGGGGAGAAAAGGAACTTATTAGGAAGCCTGTAAGTTTGGGAGAGCGCACTATAAATTGTGGGGCGTTTTATCCTGTCGTTGTATATCCCATAAGTTGTGAAATTGGTACTTACCCCCATTACGGCTCCGGAAAGTAACAGCTGTGCAGTAGTAAATTCCGTTGTAGGCATAATGATCTGGTTAATACTGAAGCGGCCAAACATAGAAAAACCGGCAGTGCGAATAGGAGTAGAGAGGCTAATCTTTCTTTCCTCAAGATAATTAAAGTTTATAGCTGTTTGATCCCTGTCATAATTTATATAATTGATGTCCAGCTGCAGATTTTTAGGCGTGCGGTAACTTAGTAAAGCATCGCCTCTAACCCCGTACATGTATTCCCCGGAGAATAATAATCCCTGGGCAAGGCGCATCGAGGAATTAACAAATGGCATGACTTCCCCGCTTTCAACTCCGGAAAGGTATTCCACACCACCACCAATTGTGATGGCGTTGCTGAGACCATAATTTAGGTTGAATCGGCCAAAGCGTTGCATTTCCCCGTTTTCTACGATACCTGCACTTGCGGTGTATTCCACTTCGTTTTTCGGGACGAAATTATAAGGTATGTTTATCATTCTTTCTTCTATACGCTCCTCTCCCCAGGGGCCGTAGAACCTTAAATTCACTGCCGTGTTCCCATACATTAACGGCACCTCAAAACTATAAAATCCGGAAGCATCGGCCTGGGTGAAATCCACAAGCACATTATTTACAAAGAGTTCTACTGTCCAGCGGGGCTCGGTGTAATCATTCAGCAGATATGTCCCAAAGGATCTGCGGTTTTGCATTGGGCTGTTGCTTATTTGAACACCACTTACCGGGGCGAATAGGGAAGAAGTCGCTCTGGTCATTATTCTACCGGCTGTCACCTGCTTAAAAAGTTTGCTTTCATTATCAATATACCTCCACTGGTAAAACTGATTTCTGGAAGTAAAAGGCACCCGGGTGGAATAATTAAGCATCAGGTTGGTTTCCCCGCCCATAAACATAGTTCCCAGGCCAAGCATTAACCTGTTATCATTTTCTACTGCAGATTGTTGGGTAGTGATAACTCCCCAGTCCAGACTTCCGGGTTTGAAGAACGGAAATCTTCGTTCCATCACGGTATCCGGTACGACAATTCCTTTTACCCTATCCAGGTTTTCGCGCATCTTTTGCAGCCGCATCTCCTTGAGAATAGGTAATTCCTTCTCTGTTTCCATCTTAAAGGAAAGACTGCGAAAAGAGAAATCTGTATTCAGCCCAAATATTCTTCCGAAGTAATCTGCCCTTAGGTAATTCCCGGTGTTGGAAAGAATTACATCGGTTTCCGGTACAGCATAAACTGCTCCTCTATAGGCGATCTCTGGTCCCTGCCAATTTATTTGGTATGTGGAGTCAGGATGAATAATGAAACCGCTCAAACCTTCCGAAGTTTCTTCGTGCTTAATTTTTAAGAGGTCAAAAAGGGTTTCAGGTAAAATAAATGCGTGTTGGCCTTTTATCGCTACCGGGACCTCATATACGCCCAGTCGAGGGATATTCATTTCCACGCTTAGCTCATCATATTCCGGCATCTCCTGTGCGTTTAAGGCCACGGTATAGCACAGCAACCACACCAGCAGTGCCGGGGTTTTTAAAAAGGAGAAGCAGTAAGAAAAATTAAAGCGGGGGGTAATTTTATGCATCTATAAGCTTCGTTATTGATGTATAAAGGTGAGAGAAAATGATCCGTTGTAAGGGCCGGGAGGGGCAGCATCTCCTGTCAAAATGTTTAATGTACCTCCTACATTCACTTCATGTGGGTTCATAGTTGTAACAAAAATTCGACCTGTTTCTATTTCTCTGTCTGGATCAATAGTCAACCTAACATCACTTGCAGGTGGCCCTACAAGTTTTACTTCTGTGGGATATTGAATTTGCAAAATTGTTCCGGGGTTGGCATATACATCAAATATGGCATAGGAAACGCTGGAACTGCCAATATTGAGAAGATGAATATCTCCGGTACTGTTTCGCGTACCATTAAAGTCTACGCTCACAGTGCCTCCCAAAGGACCCACTGTAAAAGAACCAAAATTGAGAAATTGAGCATTTCTTACCTCCACTGCCACAGGAATGGGGGGATTTTCCTGGGCGTACATATTTGTTACGGCAAATATTCCCGTAAAAAAAATGATGAGTTTGAGGTAAGAATTGCTTATTGGCATTAGTTGTTTTTTAGTTGTTTACCAGGACTTTTTTAGAATAACGTTGGTCGTTCACATAGAGGTTTATAAAGTAGATCCCGGAACTTGTGATAGATCTAAATTCTACCAGTTCCCTGCCCCGTCCTTCCTTAACTTCCAGAATCTGCCCGGTTACAGTGCTTACCCTTAGTTCTCCTTTTTGGCCATCCTCCAGGTTTAGTTTTACTTTTAAAAAATCTCTGCTGTCTACACTGAACATTTCATTAAAGGCTATTGCGGGATCGGATATTTCTTTTTCAGAAAATATCAACTGGAACCTGTTGTTGTATTCCCCTTCTTTAATAGTAAACGTGTAGGACGATTTGTTTTTTAAGTTTTGACCTTTTCTTTTGTCACTATCTATTAGATAGATATTCATACCCTGCGGCAAGTTTTGAACCTGACTTAAATTTATGGTCATCTTTCCACTTTTTAGAGCTTTGATGCCCAGAGGAACTTTCTCATATTTACCGAAATCTGGAAATGGTAAGGCATTAATTGATAGTTTCTTTTTATCTGAGGTAATACTGTAAAAACTGGGAACAGTTTTATCTGTATTCATCAATTTAAAAGCATCCTGGTTTTTATTATATGTTGTAGTAGACTGGGGAGTAAAATAAACTACCATCGCATCAATATTTGCTGTTCCATCAAATCCTGCTGTTAATCGAAGGAGTGATCGCTCCTCAATTTCCCTGGTTTTCAAAAATGCCTGATCAAAGTCAAGGCTTCGCGATTTGTTATTAATAGTTAGGGAGCCGTTAACTTTGCTTACTCCATCTGCCGGATCACTCACTTTGATGAAGAATCCCTGCATTGAGGGTATAATATTGGAAGAACGACCATCTTTTCTTGGATCTGCAGTAGAAATATCATTTACATATGCAGTATAGGTACCCGTGTATTGATTGGTGTCGCTAGCGGTAAAAAAATAAATACCAGCATCTATATTACTTTTAGTCCATCCTGGTGCAGCATCCCAATCGATAGGTGAGGGGTAAGGATTTCCAACCAAATGAAATCCTTTTGTATATTCCCCATTATTATTTTCAAGATTCCTGCTGAAGGTTCCATTATTTACCTCGCCTGTTAATTCTACCAGTTTTTCATCTGTAGTTGCACCAAAATTAAAAGCATAGCCTTCACCAACATTCAGTGTATTGTTGGGTTCATTATAAGCCTGCCAACCGGTAGCAAATGCAGTATCATTTAAGGTTCGATTTTCCTCATAGAGATAAACGTGTGAAAAACCGTTAGAAGGATCAGATAATGGCAGGAATGGCTCAAAATCACCTACAATTGTATTTTGGAAAGGAGTACTAAAATATTTATAACCAAAGGCAACATCAAGGTAACGCTGCATAGTGACAGTCCCTATAACCTCCCCCAAACCTGATCCATCAATAAGAGCTGTTTTTTCTGCTGAAGATATTAGAGTAAGTGCATTTCCCGTATTGAAAATTCCTTCTTCTACTTTTAGAATTCCTGTAATTTCTATAGGGCCTTCAGAAATTACTCCGGAAGTATTTTTTATTTGCAAATTTTCAATTCTGTTATCTGCAAAAGTGCCTGTAGGTATTTCCTGAGCATTAGTTCCTTCAAAAGAGATACTTCCATTGATAACATCCAACACTCCGAAATTTAGTGCCGTCCCTGTAATACTTAATTGCCCTAAAACTGTAACTGAAGCCTCATTTTCGAGGTTTAGATCTTTAGCGTACGCAATCGTTTCTGAAGAGACTACGGGATAATTTGCGGTAGGGACATCTTGGGGGATAAGGACATTAGTATCTAATGTGGGAAGGATGTTGCAACTCCAGTTTGCGGGGTTGTTCCAATCCGTATCGGCTTCGCCGGTCCATTTTCCTAGAGGTATTACTGAAACATTTAATGTGGTTTGTTCATTTTTACATTCAGTGGTTACGGTTACTGATATAGTGCCAGATAGGGCATTCGTTCCAGCACTTACATATATAGAATTAGTGTTACTCTCATTTATGATGGACCATCCAACCGGAAAAGTCCAGGAATATGCTGTTGCATTTGGAACAGCAGGAATAGAAAAAGAAATATTAGAGGTTTCAGCACATACATTGGTAGGTCCGGTAATGGTTCCTATATTGAAGTTAGATGATTTAACCGTAAGTACAGCAGTATTCGAAACGGAAACTTTACAAGTTGCAGTTGAATCATTTGATTTTACCACCACCCGATAGCTGTTACCATTCATTGCAGATGTAAGATTAGGTACTGTAAGGCTGGGAGCATTAGTTCCAACATCATTCCAGGTTGTGGCAGTATCAGGTTTAACCTGCCATTGGTAATTTACCTCTGGAATAGAAGCTATGCTAAAAATGGCCTCTTGGGATTCGCACAAATTTTGATTTGAAAGAGTACTTATGGTAAAACAATTTCTTAGTTCTTGAAGGGCTGGAGGAAAATTTTCATAATTATCGATATAATCTTGTTCTGTTCCATAATCGCACGTTTCATTCTCAATTGCATTTGTATTACCCTCATAATTTTCGCAATTTTCAAAATTTGTCCAATTTGGATCAACTGTTCCAAAAATGTAAATATTACCACTATTTACATTCAATTCCCCTTGAGTGGAGGAACCTGTTTTCGTGAAATTCCCTTGGATAATCAGAAAACTGGATACGGATATTTCAACCTGGTTGGAGGCGCTAAAATTACCATTGATGAGAACATATGCAGCAGCTCCCATTTGGAAATTTGAGGTATTATGACTCATTATTAAATTACCTCTTACTTTTAATGTGCCTTCTACAATTAAGATCCCATCTTTGGCGATATCTAAATTGTTTATCTCTACCGTAGTCCCCAATGGAATTGTTACTCTTCTATTAATGATAACATCATTGGAAGGGCTTGGAACTCCTACTGGATTCCATGTAATAGAGGCCCAGTCACCTGTTGTTTGAGAAGTTTTTTCAATTTGGGCTTGGATATTTACACTTAAAAGAAATAGCATCCAGAAAAGGCCAGCTGTAAATTGTAATTTCAAATGATTCAATTTATTCATTAGGCTTACAATGATTTTTCAATCAAGGAGAGCACATTGCCCTTTTCTTCTGAATAACTTATGCGTAAAATTCCACTGTCAAGATCAACTTCCCCTGCATTTCTGAGTTCCATTGCGAAATTACGCTTATCATTAGGTGTGTATACCGAAATTCCTTTAACCACCCCAACTTCTGTAGTTGTTCCGTTGGGTGCAATGTGATCCACTTGTAAGTTGCCGTAAACCGACATATTCCCGGATCGGTTAATTGCTAAGGAGAGTTTAGGATTCTCACTGCTCTTATCCAGTACTACGTCACTTAGATTAATTTCGGTTGTTGATGTACCTTGTTTAATGATCACCGGAATGCTAATCCCGAAAACGGTTTTAATATTGATCGATATACCTTCCGTATCACCCATTTCTTCTTCGCCCAGCGCACCTTCATCTTCCACTGCTCTAAAATACATATGCGATCGGTATTCCCCCTGTTCCAAATTTCCGGTACGTGTAAGCTGTACCCGGATGGTTTGGGCCTCATTGGGAGCAAGTACTACCCGGCGCGGAAAGTATCTCAGGAAACCTTCGGCAAAACGCTGACCTTCTTCCGGTTCCTCTACCTGCTCGAAATTTCCGCTTTCGGTCATTTTATAGTTGATGAAAGAAATCGCGTAAACAGCAGTATCATTTCCTGTATTCGCAAGATTGATCTCCTGCGAGCGTTGGGAACCATCAAACACTATACGCTTAGGCATGATCATAAGATCTCCCTGAGCGAAGGACGGAACAATGGATAAAAAGAAAATTACAACAATTGAAAATAGAGTGGGGGTGAGTAAAGTTTTTATCATATCCTTTGGGGCTGGAGTGATTATAAATTAAAGTCAAAATTAAGCATTCCGGAGCAGAATGTTAAGGAAATATTAAAATTAATTGTATGATACTGTGACATTAAAGCCCGAGGAATTGGTATAAAATCCGGAGATTTGATTTGCTTCCAGGTTAAGAGTTGCTCCTATCTTAATAATATCGCTTGTATCGCCCTGCAATGGTTCAACAGTAAACTGATCTATCAATAACACCTGATTGGGATTTTCCTGGTGATAAAGTAAAAAAGATTCCGGAAGGGTAATACTGTAACTGTTATTTCCGTGGGTCACCACGGCCTCAGCAGGCACCACATTTCCGGGAACAGAGTTAGAGATCTCTACACCATAAGCCACCCGCGTCCCATCCGGAGAAAGGATCACACTCCCGGGGTTATAGGCAGAGATAATATTTCCAAAATCCAGATCTACAGTTTTATCTATTTGTATAGGATCTATTACAGTGGCCCGACTTTCTACAGTAGCCGATGCTGACGCCTGTGCAAAAATCTGCGAGCCGAATAAAAGCGATAGTAATAAAAATATGACTTTTTCCATTTGGAGTAAGATGCCTGGTTACAATTTACGAAGATTTGATTGGAACTAAAAAACGCCGCCACAGGGGCGGCGTTTATTTATATTTTATATAAATTTACTCATAAGCTACAGTGACTTC